>JALXCH010000358.1 GCA_026991005.1 Calditrichia bacterium
CTTTTAGTTTACGGTGTTGAGCCAGCGCTCTCACCGAATCGTACACAATGCTGATGGCTGCCACGTAGCCGAGGTGTTCCTTCTGCCACCCCAGCGAGAGGGTAATTCCCGCCACCCGGTCGGGGAAGAGCCCATAGGGCTCGGTAAACACAAAATCTGCCGGATTTTTCTCCAGCGCCTGGCGAAACCAGATTTTCTCCCGGGGATCGTATTTTTCCTGCACCGGGACTTTCCGAACCATTTCCCCCGCTGCGTTCAAAATCCACCACTCCAGAGAATGGGGAGAAGATTCTCCGCTGGCTCCGGTAAGTAACCGCCACTCTCCTTGCCCGTGGAAAGCCCCAAACACCCAGCCTCCCGAATTGGCCAGAATAGCCGAATAAATTTGAGGATTGTTCCGAAGTAAAGGGAGCAACTGTTCTTTAAGTAATTCGGGTTTGCGGATTTGTAAAACTCCCCGCTCACTCCATTCCCGCAGCAACATCAACTGCTTTTCCAGGGGACTGAAAAAGTTGAAAATACGCTCGGAGGTTTCGCGGGACACCTGGCGAATTGCATCCCGGGAGAGGCGGGCGCTTTGCTTCCGGTGAGCGGAAACAATCATGACCACCAGCACACCAATGGCCGCGGCAAATAAAATATTTAAGAGAATAAGAGAACGAATCGTTTTATTTCGCCAAACCGCATTACCGGAGAGCCCGGCGTTTAATTCATCTGCCATACCAATACAAATCTTTTTTCGGATGAATAGACATGATGCAGGATACCGAGTGCCCGATTTGACTACCTGTCCAAGAAATTGCGAAGGGATTTTTAGAAGAAAAGGGTAAATCCAACTTCCGGCCCGGCATGTTTAACATCGTACTGAAAATATTCCTGTCCACTCCCACTTTCGTACTGTACATCCCAGACGCGGTAACCGCCTAAAATCGCAAAATTGGAGAGTCGTAACCCCAGACCTGCGCTGACATTATAGGAAAACTTTGACCCCAGGCCAAAACCACCTACATCCGCCCGGGCAAAAAGCAAAATCGGTTTAAAAATAAAAAAGTGCGTGCGAGCCCCGATAAAGGGATCGAACCACCCCTTTTTCCTTTCCGTTTCCGACTCTCCCCCTAACCGCAAAACGGTTTTAATTTTAAAATACCGACCGCCTCCAATAATATCCAGATACGGAGTTAAACTGTACCCCGCGGCGCCTTCCCACAACGTGATGTACGAATTCAACTCGTCCAGACTATCTTTGTCGAAACTCTGGATGAAAATTCCTTCCAGAATAAAAACCAGCTTCTCTGTTTTTGCTTCCACATGGCCATTTAAAGCCCAACCCCCTCCCCGCATTAAATCCTTAAAAAACAAATCGGCAGTAGTGCTCTTATCCCCTACCGATACGGTACCCGACTGGGAAGGCAACCAGGAAAATAACGTAAACTGATACTCCCAGTTGTTTTGCCCGTAATCGTAAGCCACATACTGCGCCCGGATGGAGGCGGGCAACAGCAGCCACACAAGCCCAACGGCCAGAGTTAAAACAGAAAATTTCTTCCAGTGTATCCAGGAGCTCATTATTCTCTCCCTATTTCCTTGTGTTTACACTTTTTCCCACGTTTAGAAAAAAGATAATCCCGCCAGAAACAGCACATGAAAATAATCGTAACTGGGGAGGCTGAAATTTTTAAAAGTAAACGTTGTCCCTCCACCGCCAAAAGCTGCGACCGCATCGGAAATTTTGATGTGCAATAAAAAGCGAAGTTGCAAAGCAAATACATCTTGCTCCGGGTCGCGCTCGGAGAGCTCGGGATTGTGGTACACATGCAGATATCCCACATCGGCGCTCATCTGGTATTCGTTGGTTAAAGGCAGCATGTAACCGTAATGGAAGCTGAAAATCGTGGCCTGTTCCGTCCAGAAATCGAAGCTGGTGCGCCCAATGCCCAATTCCGAGAAAAACTGATTGGCCAGGAAACGCAGCGCCACATTGATATTAGCATAACTGGTACCGTACACCAGTGCCTGAAGTTTACCATTGTCGGCCAGATTAATCAAACCCAGCGGTATGCCGTGCTGCTTGCGGGCGATGTTAATCAGCCCGATTTGAACCCCGGTTTGTACCGAATCCGCCGAATTGATGAGCCCGACTTGAGTACCGCTTAAAACGGCAGCCCGGTTGAATCCCCCAAGCTGCCAGCCGGTAAATCGCTGCCCGGTGTAATTGTACAACCCGGCAAAACGGAAACCGGAGGCATCCCCTTTCACCTTCGCCCAGAACCCTACAAGTTGCACCCCGTGGAAATCCCGATTAATCGTGCTCACTACACCACTCAAATCAAACGCCCGAACACTGCCCACATGACCGTAGAGGAGCGAAATGTTGGTAGCAACCGACACATCTTCGCTGCGATTTAAACTTAAGGGATAAAACAGAGAAAGATTTAAGGAACGGGAGTTTTCTTCCCGGGCAAAAAGGGGAAAAAGTATGCCTATCCAGACCAACCAAACAAGCGCGTGCGTTTTCTTCATTTTGTCACATCGAACCTATTCGTTTAACAAAAAATTTTAGATTTAAAGCCGCAAAAAAAGCTGTTATGCCACATCCTCGCTATTTCAAACAACAACAAATTTCAAACTTCCCCCGGGCACGGTTTAAAGCTCTTTACCATGAAATTTTCAGCACTTTTAATTTTTAAATATAGAAAATTAAACTCTAAATACCAATCCCTTTTTCAGTTGCCAATCAGACGCTGCTCTCATCGTAAGGCTTTAGCAAATCAGATAAAATGAGTTGATTTACACCAAAAATTGGATAAATTTAACTGAATCGTAAGAACGTCATATTTCCGCAATCTGGTAAACTGCATGAAGCAATGGTTCATTAGTAACTTTATTATTCTGTTTCCCGTGGTTCTCCTGGCGCAAATTTCCGTGGGAATAATGGGAGGAGCGAATATCGGTAAATTCGGCGGGGTGGAACCACCGGATATCAGCTATGTTTACCGCACAGGGCTGAATCTGGGACTCACTTCCGTTTTTCGCTTTACCCGGGATGTGAGTCTCACCTTCCAGCCGACCTATTCCCAGCGCGGCTCCAACATTGAAACCGGAGAAGACACCCACTGGGATACTCTAAAAGTGTATCAGATAAAAATTGATTTTGCAGTACTTCCGCTTTTTGTGCGCATCGATGCCGACAACGGGATTACTTATTTCATTAGCGGGGTAGAGTTTGCCATTCCTCTAAAAGCGAGTCTGTGCTTCCAGGGAGAAACTCAGGATGTATCCGATCGGTTGAGTCACACGGATATTTTAGCTTCCATTGGAATGGGATTTCAATTCCCTTTCTACCAGAAAAACAAAATTGTGCTGGAGATAAGGTACTATCAGGGATTGGTTAATTTCAATTACCGAACCAATACAGGCGACCCTTCTGTTTTGAAAGAAAATTTTAAAAACAGCGGTTTTCAGATTATGGCCGGATTCGAACGGGAATTTTAGCATGAGATATCAGTCCCCATTATTAGGCAGAGGATTGATTTTGCTGTTAATATTGGGCGTGGCTTCTGTGCGAAGTGCGTCCGGAGAAAGGCTACCCGTGCTCCATGGGCACTATTTTTCACCCTTTGCCAATTTCCCCTCTCCTTTTATTACCACGCTGTTCAAAACAGGTATTGGAGGCGGAGTAAGTACAAACCTAATTCCTGTTTACTGGATAGATGGCCGATATATTGGGAAAATGAAAGGTAAAAACACCTATGTTAACGCTAATGTTCTGGTAAAAGTGCGGGCAAAGGAGTGGCTGGCTACCTGGTTTAAATACGAAGCCAATGCACGGATTGGCAGCAACACTTCCACCCTCCTCACCCATGGAGTCACCTCTCTTACCGGTTTCGAATTTGGCTGGATGTATCGCCTCTGGAAAAACCAGAACAATTATCTTTCCTTAACATTGCAAATTGACAATAACACCATCACGACCATGAACCTGTTAGATTTTTTAAACGACGTGATTACCTCTCCGGATAGTGTCACGGTTACCCTTACCAAAAAACGCAATCCCCTCTCCGGTGGCCTAGGATTCCGATATGCCCATGCCTTTAACAATTTGCTGGGGCTGGAAGCCTACCTGTTCGGCTCGTATGGTGAGTCCATTTTACAGAAAGAATACAATGTGTGGCAATTTAATCTGGGGCTTCTGGGAAGCGTCAATTTTAGCCAGCGCTACCATATTCCCGTAAGCACCATGCTTGGCTTTGCCGTACGCCGTTTAACCTTGTTCGAACACCAGCAAGACGACCAGACAGAATCCCTTCTGGGCAAAATTGCCTATGTGGGACGGGAGGATTACAATATGGGAATAGAATTTTATTACGTGCAGACCGCCACCCCTCTTATTGCCCGCGATTCCAGCATTAGCTTTATTACATTCAGTTTTGTAGTTACTTACATTTTCTAACTTTTCCACAAGGTACGAATGATGAACGGTAGGTACGAAACACCTCGATGCACCTGGCATTCAGCAAACGTTTCCGAAAACAGGCTCATTTTAGAGCAATATTTGGGAAATAGCTCTCTCAAGATTGCACCCGGGTGCCAATTGAATTAAATTGTTCCATACAATCCATCAGAGAAAAATGTATGATTACCATAATTTTCAATGAATATTCTGGAAGTTTCATGAACGCGTCACCACGGACGTTTTTTTCTAGTACTCTGTATCGAATTTTCCGGGGATGGTTTCTGCTCTGGCTCGTTTTTTCCCCCGCCCTTCTTCCGGGAAGCCCCTCCAACGATTCCACCCAGGCAATTATCACAAAGGAGCTTTACCATTCCCACCAGACGCGCATCAAGGGCTATCCCTACATTTACTACACACCGGAAACCGCTCTGGCCATTGGTGCCGGGGGGATTGCCACATTTTACACGTCCCGCGAGCTTATCCTACGTCCCTCGAAAATATCTCTTTCCGGCTATTATTCCACGCGCAAGCAATACAAAATTTCGCTAACACCCCAGTTGTACATGCTAAAGAACCGCATCTTCCTTTCGGGAAATATAAATTTTGGGGATTTTGTGGATAAATTTTGGGGAATCGGCAGTCAGTCCCCAAACATTGAGCATGAAGATTACGATTCCCGCGCCTGGGGAATTCTGGTGAATTTCCAGTTTCCGCCAATCCTCAAATTCATGCCCCAGAACAAAAGCGGGATTATCTACGATTATTACCATTACATCATTCGAGATGCCCGCAAAAATCCCTTTTTGCGTGAACCCGAAACGGTGGGGCGTAAAGGTGGGATTAGTTCCGGTTTCGGTCTCACCATGGTTTGGGATACCCGCAACCATATTTTTTACCCAACTCAGGGCGGTTTTTATCAGATAAAAACCATTTTTTACTTAAAACCTCTGGGAAGCAGTACCAATTTTAACAATTA
>JALXCH010000359.1 GCA_026991005.1 Calditrichia bacterium
ATTAATTGATGAAATGTATAAAATAGAGGAGGATAAAAAAGTGTCTATCATATCTTTGGTGGAACGAAAAGGATATGAGAAAGGGAAAAAGGAAGGTATTCAGTTAGGTATCCAGCAGGGTATCCAACAGGGTATTCAGCAAGGTTTGCAAAAAGGGAAACTGGAAGGTAAACAAGAGATACTTCGAAAGGTTATTGTAGATATACTGGAATTGAAATTCCATCAGATTGGAGAAGATATTTGGGAAGCAATCCAGAGAATTGAATCGGTGGAAGAACTGGAAAACCTGCTGGAAACAGCAAAGTTAGCAAAATCGCTGGAAGAGTTTTCCAGAAAAATGAATTAAGAAGGATGAAATTTTGTGATAAACATCGAGTGTAAGAAAGGGATGAAAAAAGTGGAAAATCGCTTTATCATTAGTTCCATCCCAGGTTAAAATTTTACCGGTGATGTATTTTCTGTGGTTTGAACTAGTTTTAACTTCATAAATAACAACATCCTACCAGATCCACCATTTTTGCAATACGAAGCATTTTTATAAAACGCTGCATTTTAAGAAGGAACAGGATTCCAATAATCGTACCAGCGAACGGGTAACTTCATTTTGAAATTGGTAACAGCAAATTTATCCCTCCCCAATCGAATAAAAGAATGAAATTTGCTATTTTGTTTTAAGAACCGGATTCCGGTGTTAAATTCCCGCAGTAACGAAAGGGATGGGTATGGCAGCCGAAGTAAAATCCAGTACGAGTGCGGAAGTGTGGTACCAGGGCGTTTGTTGTGCACCTTCCGAAACGGAAGAGGTGGCGCGGAAATTTTCCCGGATGCTGCAACCGGGAGATGTGGTTGCATTTTATGGAGACCTGGGCACCGGTAAGACCTTTTTCACTAAAGCCCTCTGTCGTGCTCTCCGCTGCCATCAGGAAGCCACCAGTCCCACTTTTACCATTATTAACGAATACACCACTGGTGATGGAATGTTAATTTATCATTTCGATTTTTATCGGTTGGAGAATGAGGCGGAATTACAGAATCTGGGATTGGAGGAATTTTTTTACAACGAATTCATCTGTTTCATTGAGTGGGCAGATAAGATTGAGCCGTATCTTCCGGAGCACCGCTGGGAAGTTCATCTCAAATTTTCCGGAGAGAATCCCGATTGCCGGGAGGTTCGCATTCTGAAACGGTAAGGGTAGTTGGATCCGGAAGCGTTATCTCGCTGTAATCGGTCGTTTTATTTTTCAATCTGCACAAATTGAATAAGGATAGGCGCATGGACGACAAATCCTCCACGGTTTATTTGCTGGGTCTGGAAACCAGCGGCATGAGTTCGCTGGTGACCCTTTCCCGCGGGGAGCAGTTACTGGGGCACATCCTGCTGAATATTCGCAACATTCATTCCCGACTCCTGGCGCCCATGGTGCATCAGTTGCTGAAGTACACCGGTATTCCCCTTTCCCGGATTAATGGTATTTGTTTGAGCGCCGGTCCCGGATCTTTTACCGGATTGCGCATCGGTTACAGCCTGGCGAAAGGGCTGGCACATTCCCTGCACATCCCGGTGGTGGAAGTTCCCACCCTGGACGTCTGGGCTTACCAGCATGGTGCCACTCACCGCTCCGTACTTGCCGTTATCGATGCCCATCGAGAGGAGGTGTTTGTGAGAAAATACCGATGGGAAGGCGAAACCCTCCGCGCCGAAACGGATTCCCGGGTGCTTCCTATAGCCCGGCTCCCGGAATTGATTCATGAACCCACCGAGGTGGTGGGTGGGGATTTGCTTAAACTGGCCGATAAGATTCGCCAGGCTGTGGGGGAAATGGCGATTTTCCCTGCTCCTCTGTCCACCGAACCTTCCCCTTCGGCTTTAATGGCGCTGGGTTATCAGCGTTTTTCCCGGCAGGAATTTTGCGATATTGCCACGTGCGAACCGCGTTATTTACGGGCGTTTCGAGGGGTAATGTAGGGAAAACCGCATTACGACTTTCTCAGATAGCAAGAAGAGAGGGTGACGAAGGGAGAACGTTGCGCTTGCGGAAGGGAGTCCTGAAACCACTCGAATGAATTCTGGTTGTAAATCAGAGAAACAATTGTGTCGGTATCGGGCTAAATTTCCCGGTTCATCAGAAGTTTTAATTTATTTCTACGATGAATTAACTCACAGCCGCTTTTCTATTTTAAACATTTTTATCGATTGCATTTTGAATCGTGAATCATCTACGGGCCTGTGTTACACAAATATTAGTAAAATTTTCGATGTGGAGTGGAAAAATAAGCAGAAAACCGAACATCGGGAAGATTCTTTAGTTCACCATTTCACCTCCGGGTTTTAAGATATGATGTTACGTCGCATGACAGAAGAGGACATTCCTGCGGTGGCTGCCATCGAAAAAGCGCTCTTTCCCGATCCCTGGTCGGAAAACAGTTTCCGGCACGAGGTGCTGCACAATCGCTTTTCCATCCCCCTGGTTCTGGAAGAGGAAGGAGAGATTCTGGGGTACATCATCGCCTGGAAAATTTTCGACGAATTCCATATTGCCAATGTGGCCGTGCGACCCGACCAGCAAAATCGCGGTTTGGGGCAGTTTATGCTTCGCGAAATCCTGAAACATGCGCAGGGTTGCCGCTACGCCCTTCTGGAGGTTCGGGAACATAATCATCCCGCCATTCACCTTTACCACAAATTCGGTTTTCGCACCATCTTTCGGCGTCCCGGTTACTATCCCAATGGAGAAACCGCTCTGGTGATGCAGAAAATTCTTACCCCACCTGCCAGCGAGGAACCATCGTCGCAGTAGTTCAGTTATTCTCCACCAGTTTCTTTTGTTTCTATTCCCGGTTTCTTCTTTCCCCCAGGCGCTTCTTTTTTTAACCGCTATCCTGCATGTTCCAACTTTTCCATACAAAATTGTTCTAATTTCTTCCTGAAAAAACAATTTTTTTGAATTACCGGTTTTTATTTATTAACTTAAACAGATTTTTTACAGGGGGATGAGTATGGACTGGTTCAAAAAGAAAAAAGGTATTTCCACTGTCGAGAAGAAAGTATTGCCGGATGGATTGTGGATTAAGTGCGACAATTGCGGCGAAATTATCTACCGCAGTCAACTGCAAAGCCGCATGTATGTGTGTCCCAAGTGCGACCATCATTTCCGGGTGAACTCCCGGGAGTACATTACCTACCTTTTTGATGAAAACAGTTTCCAGGAATTTAATGAACACATTGCACCCGGCGATCCGTTAAATTTTCGGGATAGAAAAAAATACACCGATCGCTTGAAGGACGCCCAGAAGAAGACCGGGTTGAAGGATGCCGTGGTTACGGGATTTGCCACAATTCATGGTAAGCCGGTCGTGGGTGCGGTGATGGATTTTACTTTCATTGGCGGAAGCATGGGGTCGGTGGTAGGCGAGAAAATTGCCCGGGCTATCGATATGGCGCGGGAGAAACGGCGTCCGCTAATCATTGTCTCCGCATCCGGAGGGGCTCGCATGATGGAAGGAGCCCTCTCTTTGATGCAACTGGCAAAAACGTCGGCTAAGCTCGCTCAGCTTTCCGAAGCGGGAATTCCGTACATTAGCATTCTTACCGATCCCACTACCGGTGGAACCACGGCCAGTTTTGCCATGCTGGGGGATGTGCACATTGCCGAACCCCGCGCTTTAATCGGATTCGCCGGGCAGCGGGTCATTAAACAAACAATCGGGCAGGATTTACCGGAAGGTTTCCAGCGAGCGGAATTTTTACTGGAACACGGGTTTGTGGATCTCATTGTCCATCGCCAGCAAATGCGGGATACCGTGGCAAAAATCCTGGATTTGCTCTGGCCGGAGAATTCTGAAACGGCACCAGCACCGGAAACGGTGGAAACAAACGCTCCATCTTAACAAGGCTCTTCCGGTACCGTTGCAAAATTTCACCATATCGAAAAATGTTTCCATGTGCATCACATATATGGGAAATGCTTCTAATGTTTAGCAGACCGCACACTGCGTAACAACGGGATCCAGCGAGCGGTTTCATCATCAAATAAAATTTCCGAAAAAATACTGTTTTTAATCAAGGAGATTGAGTGTAAAATCATTAAAAAAAAAGCAAAACATGAAGGAAAAGGAGGTTTTTTATTTCTCCTATTCTCCTAGAAGTTCAATTAAAGATTCAGTGAAATCTGGAAATAGTAAAATGAACTACTGAGGAAAGGTCGTTTATGAAGGATAAGCCGCTCATTCTGGTAACGAATGATGATGGAATATATGCTCCGGGCATTTACGCACTCTACCAGGCTATGAAGGCAATTGGTGATGCGCACGTGGTTGCTCCGGATTCCGAGCGAAGCGCTGTGGGACATGCCATCACCATTTCCGATCCCTTGCGTGTGTGGGAGTACGAGCGCAATGGCGAATTTTTCGGATATGCGGTTAACGGCACCCCCGGCGATTGTGTAAAATTAGGAGTGAAAGCAATTTTGCAGCAGGAGCCGGATCTGGTCGTTTCCGGAATCAATCAGGGTGCCAATACCGCCATCAATGTCATTTATTCCGGAACGGTTTCGGCGGCTACCGAAGGAACCATAATGGGAATTCCTTCCATTGCCTTTTCGGTAACAACGTTTAAAAAGACGGATTTTTCCGTGGCGGCGGAATTCGCTCAAAAACTGGCTTTGCTGGTGCTGGAAAAAGGATTACCGGAAGGTACTTTATTGAATGTGAACATTCCACCTCTGCCCCGGGAAGAAATTAAAGGGGTAAAAATCACCCGCCAGGGCAAAGGACGCTACGAGGAATACTTCGAGAAACGGGTCGATCCCATGAACCGCAATTACTACTGGCTGGCGGGGAAGAAGTTGCTTCTGGATAGCGATCCGGACGTGGATGATGTGGCGGTAATGCAACAATATATTGCCATTACCCCCATTCATTTTGACCTCACCAATTACAAAGCAATGGATGAACTGAGAAAATGGAAGATTGAGCTGTGAGCACAGAGAAAGTACTCATCCTGGATTTTGGCTCCCAGTACACCCAGCTTATTGCGCGGAAGATCCGCGAGCTGGGGGTGTATTCAGAAATACAGCCATTTAATTATTCCCTGGAGAGGATTCGCTCGGACTCCAGCATCAAAGCGCTGGTGTTAAGTGGCGGACCCGCCTCGGTTTATGCGGCGGATGCTCCGCGCCTTTCCCCCCAAATTTTCGATTTGCAGTTGCCTGTGCTGGGGATTTGTTACGGTTTACAAATGATTGCTTATTTACTGGGCGGTGAGGTGGATCGAGCCGCCCGGCGGGAGTATGGCCCGGCAGAACTGGAGTTTGACCCCAATCATCCTCTATTTCAGGGCATAGAATCGCCGACCCGGGTGTGGATGAGTCACAGCGATCACCTTACCCGGCTACCGGATGGGTTTCGGGTAATTGGGCAAACGGCAAATGCACCCATTGCTGCCATCGAACATCCCGACCACAAAATTTACGGATTACAATTTCATCCGGAGGTTTATCATACCACTCACGGAAAGCAGATGCTCTCCAATTTTTTATATCGCGTTGCCGGACTGCAAGGAGGTTGGTCGGCGGAATCGTTCATCGAAAGCAGTATTCGTAAAATACGCGGAGAAGTGGGTGATAAGCGCGTGTTGTTGGGGTTAAGCGGCGGGGTGGATTCCAGCGTGGCGGCTGTGTTAATTCACCGGGCGATTGGTGACCAGCTTACCTGCATGTTTATCGACACGGGACTGTTGCGCGCCAACGAAGCGCGGGAAGTGGAAACCGTTTTCCGTGAACATTTTCAAATAAACTTGATTTCAATCACTGTATCAAATATGTTCCTCCATAAATTGCGGGACGTAATTGATCCGGAAGAAAAGCGTAAGATTATCGGTCGCACCTTTGTAGAAATTTTTGATCAAGAGTCACGAAAAATTGGCGATTTTGAATATCTGGCGCAGGGCACGCTTTACCCGGATGTCATCGAGAGTGTGAGTTTCAAGGGTCCATCGGCAACCATCAAGTCCCATCACAACGTGGGTGGGTTGCCGGAGAAAATGAAATTCAAATTGCTGGAACCGTTACGGGAATTGTTCAAGGATGAGGTTCGGGAAGTGGGCCGAAAATTGGGATTGCCGGAATCTATCCTCCTGCGGCATCCCTTCCCGGGACCCGGATTGGCGGTGCGGATTATTGGAGAAATTACCCGGGAGCGATTGGAAATTTTACGCAAAGCAGATGCAATCTTCATGGAGGAATTAAAACGATCCAACCTGTACCATCAAATATGGCAGGCATTTGCAGTGTTGCTTCCGGTGCAATCTGTCGGGGTGATGGGGGATGAACGCACCTACGAAAACGTGATTGCGCTGCGTGCGGTAACCAGCACCGACGGTATGACGGCAGATTGGTACGAAATCCCGAAAGAGGTGCTTGGAAGGATTTCGAATCGCATCATTAACGAAGTCCAGGGAATAAACCGGGTGGTTTATGATGTAAGTTCTAAACCCCCGGCAACCATTGAATGGGAGTAAACAGAGGAGTTTATCTATGTGTGGAATTGTTGGGTACATCGGCGAAAAGAACGCGTTACCTATATTAATTAACGGTTTAAAACGGCTGGAATATCGTGGTTACGATTCTTCCGGAATCGCCCTTGTGCAGGGTGATCAGATTGTCATCACGAAGCAGGTGGGTAAAATATCGGCGCTGGAAGGGATTTTGCAACCGGAAAGTATGAACGGAACGCTGGGCATTGCTCACACCCGCTGGGCTACTCACGGCGAACCCACCACTTCCAATGCCCACCCCCATTCCGATTGCACCGGCGATATCGTGCTGGTTCACAACGGAATCATCGAAAATTACGCGGCATTGCGGCAAATGCTCATTGAAAAAGGGCATCATATTAAAACGGAAACCGATACGGAGATCATCGCGCACCTTATTGAGGAATTGTACACGAATGGTACGTCGTTCGAGGATGCCTTCCGTATGGCTCTAAACGAACTGGAAGGTACCTACGGACTGGCTTTAATTACCCGGCACGACCCCGATAAAATCTACTGTGCCCGGAAAGGGAGTCCGCTGGTAGTGGGAATTGGAAATGGGGAATATTTTGTGGGTTCCGATGCTACGGCACTAATTGCCCATACGCGTAATGTATTTTACATGGAAGATGGAGAAATTGCCATCATCAGTCGGGATGGATTTGTAACCAAGACCATCCAGAATCAGGTGGTTCATAAAAAAATAGAGAAAATTAGTTTCGATCTGGAGCGCATCGAGAAGGCGGGATTTCCGCATTTTATGCTCAAGGAAATTTACGAGCAGCCTAATACCGTTGCCGATGCTATGCGCGGGCGCCTTATTGAGGAGGAAGGGGTCGCCAAATTGGGTGGTTTAACCCCCATTTTACACAATGTGTTGCGCGCTCGAAAAATTTTCATTACCGCCTGCGGCACCAGTTACCATGCGGGACTGATTGGCGAGTATATGATTGAGGAATATTGCCGCATACCGGTGGAAGTGGAATATGCTTCGGAGTTTCGCTATCGCGACCCGATTATTGAGGACGACAATCTGGTGATTGCCATTAGCCAGAGTGGAGAAACTGCGGATACCCTGGCGGCATTGCGAGAAGCCAAGCGCAAAGGTGCCACCGTAATGGGCATTGTAAACGTGGTGGGTTCCACCATTGCACGGGAAACCCACGGCGGAACCTACATCCACGCCGGACCGGAAATTGGGGTGGCATCGACCAAAGCGTTTACCTCCCAGGTTACCGCGCTTACCCTGCTCACCTTAATGATTGCCCGCACCAAGCGCATGTCCGCCGAAGAAGGGCGCCGAATTGTGAAGGAAATGAAGAAATTGCCGGAAAAAGTGGAGCAAGCACTGAAGGTGGATCCCATTGTTCGGGAGATTGCGGCAGAATTTAAAGATAATCGCAACTTCCTGTATTTGGGACGTGGCTATAATTACCCCGTTGCTCTGGAGGGTGCACTGAAACTGAAGGAAATTTCCTACATCCATGCCGAAGGGTATCCCGCTGCAGAAATGAAACACGGCCCCATTGCGCTGATTGATGAAGATATGCCGGTGGTGTTTATTGCCATTCAGGACAGCACTTACGACAAGATTGTGAGCAATATCGAAGAAGTTAAAGCCCGGCGTGGACGAGTTATTGCGGTGGTTTCTGAGGGAGATACGAAAATCGAGAAACTGGCAGATTATGTTATTCCCATTCCCACCACGCTGGATATGCTTCAGCCTATTCTCTCGATTATTCCGTTGCAACTTCTGGCCTATCATATTGCAGTGATGCGGGGCTGCGATGTCGATCAGCCACGGAATCTGGCAAAAAGTGTCACGGTGGAATAATTCCTGGTAGGAGGAGATTTTTCATAGATGGTATATTTGCGGTATTTGAAGATGGTGCTGGGGAATGAAAAATCCGCTTGCATCCGATGAAGTACAATTTTATATTTGCCCCGCTAAATAAGTAAGCCGAGGTGGTGGAATTGGCAGACGCGCTAGGTTCAGGACCTAGTGGGCATTACGCCCGTGCGGGTTCGAGTCCCGCCCTCGGCACTTTTGGACAAGACCAACATTCCGTTGGTCTTTTTTTGTTGGTGGAAATGGCAATGGTGCCGGATTCAGCAAAAAGTGGGCATTACGCCCGTGCGGGTTCTCCCTTAGGGATCCCCGTGGGAGAGTCCCGCCCAATGCCCAGAAATTCCCGATGCCTAATTAAAAAAGTTGCAATAAAAAACCTCCTCAGGTTAAATTTCATGTGAGAACAAAACCTGAGGAGGAAAACTAATACTGAAAACTAAATTAAAAGATTTTTTTCATTTTTGCAAGTCTTTTGGTCTGGATTCGGGCACACGAGCATTTAATACCTCGGCAGGTCATATCAAACCGAATCATCTTCTGTACTGGTTTTTGTTTCTCAGTGCTGTTAAAGGTAATCGGAGTCTATTGCAGAGTGACCAATGGGGGCGATTAGAAGGGGTTAGGCGCTTGTTTCAGTTGAATTGATTTCGCAATTCCCGCTATCGACACACTGTATTCTCCCATAGGGATCCTGCGGAAGTGATACCCGTGTTACTGAACGTTTGAAGGATATTGACAGTAACGATTTGCGGAAAATAAACTACCATGTTGCGGCTCAACTTATAAAGGAAGGTCTTCTTCATCCTATTGGTTATCTGGATGGCACTGTTCTGGGACATCGTTATTACAGTGGTTTTGGGTTAATGACTCGATGGGGAGATATACTGTTAATCGATGTAGAGCCTTCAGGTAAACGTGGTAAAGAATTATTGAGCAGTCAACGTTTGTTGGAACATCAGCAGCTATTTGGGGACGCTGAGGTAAAGCTCAAATATTTGCTTTTAGATGCTTTATATCTCAACAGTCGGGTTTTAGGGTGGTCGGGTACCGATCCTGTGAAAGAGAGTGGAATTTAGCGGAGCATCTGGTTATTATGTATAGACCAAAGGATGGTGAGGTTGCTCAGCGTTTTCGTCGTATGATTAGCGCGTTTGAGTCCATGGTTCAGCAATGGGAGGATGTCCGGGATAATAGGAAGCGTACTCAGTTAAGTGTTCAAATGGGGTTAAAGGAGAAAAGTGGAGAAGACAAGGTCAAAGGTGTGTGGTATCACATTTATTATGCTCGCAGCAATAGTTATGACAAAAACTATAGCATTGCCCGGATAGAAGAATTCCGCAAAGGTGAATCATTGGGTATGTTTTATGTTTTTACCACGGATAAAGAACTCTCCCCGGAGCAGCTTCGTAAGTTGGGTCATCAAAGATGGTACATTGAGAATGATGGGTTTAAGTTATTGAATTCTCAGGTGAATACCAAAAAATATCATTTAGATAATAAAGTAGTGCATCGGAACAATTTATTAATTCAGATATTAACTGTGAGTTTGTTAATGCTGTTTCGTTGAGAGAATAACTATCGACTCTCTCGGTTATACGGTTCTGTAAAGTTGACTCTACGGTTTGTGGGGGAGGTTTTGTTTGAGGTCAACTTCTACATAGGAGCCCGTTGGTCTGATACAGATCCGTATCGGATTAGAAAGCTAATAAGCCCGAATCCGAATATCAAAAGACCCACTAACCAAAGAGTATCACTCTTTGGATAAGGGATTTTTCCGCCTTCTGGCTTTGAAGTAAATAAATTGTCTAAATCATAGAAATTCTCTTATTATGATAAAGAATTAGGCATAGCATCGGGAATTTCTGACTAACTATAAAGATTTTATTTAAAAATGTCAAACTCAAACCAACTGCTAAGCAAAAATTTTTTTAACGCTGTGAATTTATCTCCCAATCACACTAACTTTTCCGTGCCATGAATACCAGAACCACTCGCAACATCCTTATTATTTTCCCCGCCGGGATTGGGGACGGAATTCTTGCGCTACCGGCTATCCTTGGTTTACGCCAGCAGTTCCCCCGGGCACATCTGGAATTGTGGGGTTATCCCGAGCGCTGGGAATGGCTTCCCCCATACCCGTGGCTGAGCATTCGTTCGGTCGATGCCTTGCCCCTCCATCTGCTTTTCACTCCCCATCCCCAACTCCCCCGGGATTTTTCCCAACGATTACTCCGCTTCGAACTGATCATTTCCTGGTTCGGTGATGAACAATTCCGGGAGAATTTGCATCGCCTTACCCGGGCGCACATTATTCACCAGCCGTTTGCGGCTCAGCACCTCACCACCCATGCCTCTCATTTTTTCGTACAGTCTCTGAGGGAAGGAAATATTTCTCTCCCTTTTCCCGAACCTTCCTTTCAAATTCACTTTTCCGAAGAAGAAAATGAAAACCTGAAGAGCCATCCACCCGCACTCACCATTCACCCGGGCAGCGGGGGGAAGTCTAAATGCTGGCCGCTCCACCATTTTCTGAAGGTTGCCCGGCAGGCACAACGCCGCTTGGGAATTAACATTCAATGGCTTCTGGGTCCGGCGGAAGAGGATATCCTGCCCGCACTTCGCCAACAGCTACCCGCCTCCTCCCACCAGATATTTACCAGTCGCTCCCTCACAGAAGTAGCCCGGGCAATTCGCCAGAGTCAGGCTTACCTGGGGAACGATTCCGGAATTTCCCATTTAGCCGGAGTGAGCGGCGTATCTACCATGGTCATTTTCACTGCCACCGATCCCCACATCTGGAAGCCTTTGGGTTCCCGGGTCCAGGTGTTCGACGGGAGAAACCATCCCGTACAGCCCGAACACATCCTTTCCTCCCTTCAATCCGTCTTTCAGCGCATTTCCCCACCTTCCTGAAACCTGAGCGTTGACATTACCTGGAAAAGATTCTAATTTTCACTCGGGAAACGCCGATGGTAAAGTTGGGTTGAATCTTGTTCACAAAACGCAGGAAACAAATTCATCATGAAAAGTCTCTGGGCAAATATTTTTAAGAAGAACCATCAGGGTGAGGAAAGCATTATTTCCATTCTGAAAAAAATACCCATCTTTTCGGAGCTCACTCGCAAAGAGCTGGAATCCATCCAGCATATTCTCCACCAGCGCACCTACCGGAAAGGGGAAGTCATTTTCCGGCAGGGAGATGCCGGTGTGGGGATGTACATCATCGAGAAGGGGACGGTGCTGATTAAACTGGAACCGTACGGACAGATTGTAGCGGAATTACACGATGGAGAATTTTTCGGGGAGCTGGCGCTGCTGGACGATTCTCCCCGCTCGGCCTCCGCCATTGCCGGAACGGATTGCAAAATGCTGGGATTCTTCCAGCCCGACCTGTTTGGCCTGATTGAACGAAATCCCCGTTTAGGAGTAAAAATTGTCCTGAAATTAGCCCAGATTATTGGCGAACGCTTGAAAGCGGCTAACCGCGAAAACCAGGAGATACGCAAAAAGCTCCAGGAACTGGAGGAAAAAGCCGGGGCAGACTCATGAACAAATATGTGAAAATTACCCTGGGAAGCCTAATTGCCATTGTTACTTTGATTTTCCTGTGGGCAATTGCCCCCCTGGTAAAAATTCTGATTGTGGCTGCCCTGCTGGCTTATATTCTGGAACCGCTGGTCAGCCGCCTGGAATCCACAGGATTAAAGCGCACCATGGCTACTCTGGTGGTTTTCGCCGGAATCGTTCTCTTCATTACCGGATTTGTGCTCATTATTCTGCCAACTGTAACCCACGAGATTCAATCCATCCAGCAGGGTATTAGCAGCGGCGAAGCCCGACAGTATCTCAACAATCTGGAACAATCTCTTCAGGAAAAGCTGGCTTACCTGGGAGTTAAAAATTTAAATATTGAGAAAAAGCTGCAAACCGCCCTCACCACCCTGGGAAATGAGCTCTTTAACTACCTGCTCAATGCCGTTTCCCTTATAACCAATCTGGTCATCATTCCCTTCATCATGTTTTTTCTATTAAAAGATGGGCGGGAAATCAAAAAACGCCTCATCTCCCTGGTTCCCAACCGTTACTTTGAATTCAGCCTGAACCTGTTGTACAAGATGGATTTGCAATTGGGTAATTACCTCCGCGGGCAATTTCTGGATGCTCTCATTATCGGTCTCCTCTCCATAGCCGCACTGTGGATTCTGGGGGTTAATTATTTTGTTATCATTGGAGCATTTGCGGGATTAGCCAACCTGATTCCCTACGTGGGGCCCATCGCTGGCGCCATTCCTGCCATCATCGTATCCATTATGCAAACCGGCAACCTCTCCATGGTGTTATGGATTGCCCTGGCCTTTACCATCGTTCAGCTCATCGACAACGTTCTGGTGCAGCCGCTGGTGGTGGCCAAAACGGTGAATTTACATCCGCTTATTGTGTTACTGGTGGTCATTATTGGCGGGCAATTTTTCGGTGTGCTGGGAATGTTGCTGGCGGTACCGACCACAGGTGTTATCAAAGTGGTTGTCGAAGAAAGTATCCGCAGTTTTCGGCAGTATTCGTTTGAATAAAACCAAACGCCAACCCGAACGATTCTCGAATCGGATCATCTTTTTCCAACCGCTGGGATTTATTCTCCATCGAAAGAGTTGCGGGAAGGGAAATCCGCTCAGCCTTGCGCACCAGGCAATTTTCTCACTTGCAGCCACCATACCCATTTGGTTCCCGGAAATCCACACGGAATTTCTGGCAACTTCCATCCATTTTCTCCGGAAGGAATCCCCCGGTTGTCCAGGCTGCATCTGGTTTAATCTTCGGAGGAAACTCGAATTCAGATAGCACCTCAGGGTATCGAAAATCACAACATGCCGATTTTTTCCACAGCAATTGATTTGATTTTCAACAAGACAGATCGTGTCAAAACAAGAAATTCAGATTAACTCTTCGTCTAACCTCTTCTTTCTCAATAATTTACAAAAAACATCCTATTTCCCTAAAATATGGCACTTCAATTGCAAAATACTAACCGACACAAGAGGGGCTGCGTGCGATGATTAAAAATTTTATTCTTAAAAAAACCGTAATTCCCAATTTAAGCAAAGGGCTGGATGTTTACGCCCTGCGGCAGAAAGCCATTGCAGGCAACATTGCCAACGTACAAACTCCCGGCTACCGCCGGAAGGAAGTAAAATTCGAAGAAGAACTGCAGATGGCTCTGGACAAAAAACTTTCCGGTACGCGAACCCACAAAAATCATTTACCCATCGGGCGTAAACGGCTGGAGGAAGTGCAGCCCCGCATTACCGAGGACCCCTCCACCGAATTGAAGAGCGGGATGAACAATGTGGATATCGACCAGGAAATCGTCGATCAGGTGAAAAATGAAATCAAATTTTTATTTGGAAGCATGTTAGAACGTAAAAATTTTGCTTTTTTACGAGCCAGCATCAAAGGACGGTTCGATCAATAAAACCAGGGAGAGGTAAACCATGCCCATCGACAAATTATTCGGTGCTCTGAACATTAGCGCCAGCGGTTTGAGTGCGCAACGCAAAAAACTGGATGCCGTTGCCAGTAACATCGCTAACGTGAACACCACCCGCACGGAAAATGGCGAACCCTATCGGCGCAGAATTGCTGTGATGAAGGCAAAGAAAGCGGAAGGTTTTCAGGTGGTGTTACGCAAAACAACGCAAAAACTGGCAGTCACCAATCCCAACCATTTACAACCGCGTAAACACCTTCTAACGAATAAAGAGGAAGAAGTGGCTGTGCAGGCGCAAATCAAGGAAGATCCCTCGGAATTCCGCAAAGTGTACGATCCCTCCCATCCCGATGCAGATAAGGATGGTTACGTACGGATGCCCAACATCAATCTGGTTACGGAAATGGTGGACATGATTAATGCTTCACGAAATTACGAGGCGAATCTGTCTTCCATCAACGCGGCGAAGAAAATGGCCAAAGCGGCACTGGAAATTTAATTGAGGAGTGAAATATGAAAATTTACGGAAATACTCCGCGCATCTTCCCCGATGCGCCGGCAAAAAAAGTGACCAGAACTCCCAATTCTGCCGAAAAAGCTCCGGCAGCACCAAATGCTTCGGTGCGAAAACCAAAACTCAACATTCCCGACAATTACCGGGTGCAGATGGGGTTAAACCGGAAGGAGCAGGCTTTTTTCGAGAAGCTGTATCCCAAAGCCCGTAAAGAAATTCAAAGATATCTGCAAAATCAGAATTCCCAACCGCCGGTAAAAGGTCAAATCATAGATATGAAGGGGTAACCATGATCCAGAAAATTAATCCACAAAGTGTTCTACCCAATACGCGGGACATTCTGGAAAAAACACCCAAATCCACCAGTTTTAAGGAAACACTGAAGGAATTCATCAACGATGTAAACGAGATGCAGCAGAATGCCGACGAAACAGCCAACGCTTTTTTGCGTGGCGAGATCACCGATTTGCACCAGGTAACCCTGGCAGTAGAAAAGGCCCGGGTAAGCCTGGAACTGTTGCTGCAAATTCGCAACAAGGTGATGGAATCGTATCAGGAAATCATGCGGATGCAGGTATAAGCGGTAGTTTACCTGCGTGGGACTTAATTAACTGATAAGGGAAAATTCTAACAGGGAAGTCCAACATGGCAACCGGAACGACACAATTACGCGAGCAAATTTTCCAGCTCTTCACCCGCCTGACCATTCGCCAAAAAATTCTGATTTTCACCACGCTGGCCGTAGCACTGGCCATTTTTCTGGTGATGCTGGTTTGGACAGCCGGACCCAACTACGATGTACTTTTCTCAAACCTTTCTCAGAAAGATGCCGGTAAAATTGTCGAGAAGTTGAAAGAGAAAAAAATCGATTATAAGCTGGAGAACGGTGGCGCCACCATTCTGGTTCCCACAGATAAAGTGTACGATTTGCGTCTGGAACTGGCACAGGAAGGGCTTCCCGCAACCAGCAGCGTGGGATACGAAATATTCGACCGAACCAACCTGGGAATGACCGATTTCATCCAGCAACTCAATTATCGCCGGGCGCTGGAAGGTGAACTGGCCCACACCATCGAGCAGATTGAAATGGTAGAACGCGCCCGGGTGCACATTGTGATTCCCAAAGAAGCTCTATTCAAGGAAGACCAGAAGGAACCCACTGCTTCGGTGATTTTAAAATTGAAAAATCGTGCCACTCCCAGACCCATCACCATCCAGGCCATCGCACATCTGGTTGCCAGTAGCGTGGAAGGGTTAACCCCGGAAAACATCACCATCGTTGATACCTACGGACGCATCCTCTCGGATAACCAGAATCCCGAGGACATGGTGACCATGAGCACCACTCAGCTGGAATTTGTACAGAAAGTGGAAAAATATTTTACCCAGAAGATTCAAACCATGCTGGACCAGGCCGTGGGTCCCGGGAATGCGGTAGTGCGAGTTACCGCCGATTTGAATTTTACCCAGGTGGAAAAAAATATCGAACAATACGACCCGGAGAATCCTTCCATCCGCAGCGAGGAAATTGAAGAAGAAAGTACACCGGTAGGAAGCAGAACCGATTCCAACTCGGTACCGGCGTCGAAACGCAGTAGCACTGTAACCAATTACGAATTAAATCGCACGGTAGAGCATATCGTACAGGGAGTGGGCAATATCGAGCATATTTCCGTTGCGGTGATGGTGAATAACAAACGGGTGGTGGAAACAGACGCCGATGGCAACAAAACAGTTAAATACGTTCCCCGCTCCCCGCAGGAAATTCAGATGCTCACCGAGTTGGTGAAAACAGCGGTGGGATACAAACCGGAACGAAACGACCAAATCTCCGTGGTTAACGTCAACTTCTCCCTGCCCAATATGGAAGATGAAATTTTCGACAATGAAAAACCCACCCTCTGGGACAACTGGTACGATGTGATAGAAAAGGTGTTTTTAATCCTGGCCATTGTGGTTTCCATACTAATCATGCGCTCGCTCTTTACTCAGGTGCGTAAACGGCACGAGGAGATTACTCAACAAATTAAGGAACTGGAAGCAGCCACTTACGGATTTACGGAACTCCCCGCTCCCGGGCAGACATCAGCCAGCCTCGCTGCTGCCAGCGCCGGGGAAGGCGAAGAAGCCGGAGAAGAAGGTGAAGAAGAAGACAACGAAATGATTCAAGCCGATGAATTCTTTAAAGTTAAACCACAGGCGGACCGTGCCATCACTAGTTTACATGAATTTATTAAGAATCATCCCGAAGAAACGGCAAAATTGCTAAAAGTATGGCTTATGGAAGATGAGGAGAAAGGAGCGTATTAATCCATGGCAGAAGTACCCGTTAAAAATAGCGCGCAAAAGGAAGACATAAAAGAATTAACGGGAAAACGTAAAGCGGCCATTTTGATGATTTCTCTGAACGAGGAAGTGGCTGCCGAAGTTTTCAGACACCTTACCGCACGGGAAATTGAAAAAATTAGCATCGAAATTGCCGAGTTGGAAGCGGTAAGATCTGCAACCATCAAAGAAGTTTCAATGGAATTTTACAGGATGATTCGCGCGAAGGAATTTTATGCAAAAGGTGGACTGGAATTTGCGCAAACCGTGCTGGAAAAAGCTTTTGGTATTAACGAAGCGAAAGAGTTAATTGATAAGATTAAAAATTTAACTCAGATTCGAGGATTCAGCACGTTGAAGAAAGCGGACTCCAGTCAGCTGGTAAATTTCTTAAGCAAAGAACATCCCCAAACGGTAGCGCTCATTCTCTCCAACCTTCCACCGCATCAAACGGCCGATGTGCTGGCGGAACTGCCCGAAGAAGTGCGCGCCGATGTGGCTTACCGCATTGCTACTCTGGGTAAAATTTCACCGCATCTGTTAAGCGAAATCGAAGAGGTGGTGGATTCCCTGGCGGAAACGGTGATTTCTGAGGACATGAGCAAAACCGGCGGCACAAAAGCCCTGGCCGAAATTTTGAACAAAGCCAACAAAGCGACCGAAAGCAGCATTCTGCGCTACATCGAAGAGACCGATCCGGAACTGGCTTCGCAAATCAAATCCCTCATGTTTGTGTTCGAAGATATTGTGCTGATTGACGATCGGGGAATTCAGAAGATTTTGAAGCATGTGGACAAGAAAGATCTGGCACTGGCCCTGAAGGGAGCAGATGATGCCATCAAGGAGAAGATTTTCAAGAACATGTCCGAGCGTGCCGCCCAATTGCTGAAAGAAGATCTGGAATTCCTGGGCCCGGTACGGTTGAAAGAAGTGGAAGAAGCCCAGCGCCGCATCATCGAAGTGGTGAAGCAGTTAGAAGATGAAGGCGAAATTTACGTGGCAGGACGGGGGAAGGAAGATGAGTTTATCGTCTAAACGTATCATTAAAG
>JALXCH010000360.1 GCA_026991005.1 Calditrichia bacterium
CACCTCCCCCGGCATCGGCGATTTTTACAGGATTCCCTGCCGGTGTTTTTTCAGATGCATCCCAGCTCCCGGGTTAAGTTTCAGGTCTTTTTGTTGAATCGTGCCGTGCGCATGCAGCGTTCTCGCCTGGAAGAAAAATGTCAGGAAATCACGCGTTTAATTCATCTCTACAACGAAGAGATTTTGCGGGCTACACTGAAGCGTCGGGATATGTTTCGCAATTTTACCACTATGGGATTTGGGGGTGTGGACAGCCTTCGGGAGGAGTTTGAAAAACGCTATCCCGAAGCCCACCTGGAGTAGAGATGTGCCTGGTGGTTTCCGGATTAATAGCGCCGCCAGTACACCGTTTCGAATGCCTCTACCGTTTGTTTTTCCGTAGCCAAACGTTCGCTTTCCGGTTTATTCAGCAAAGCAATCATTTGTTTTAGGGGAATCGTGCGAAGGGGGTTCAGCAAGTCCGGAGTCAGGCGTTCGCGCTGGTCGTATTCCAGAATCTCCAGAATCTTAGCGGTGGGTAAAGAGAGAAAAGCATCCATAATCTCTCCGTCGAAAGCCTGATCCCGCTCCCGCTCAATAATGTGCCACACATCGACAAGTGGTTCGCGGTCGCGATACTGGCGGTGGGAGGTGAGGGCATCGAACACATCGGCCAGAGCCAGCACCCGACCGCCCAGGGGAATTTCTTCTCCCTTGAGACCCTGAGGATAGCCTTTCCCGTTCAATTTTTCGTGGTGAGTGGAGGCGATATCGGGCACCTTTTTCAGTTTGCGGGGGAAGCGAATGCTTTCCAGAATTTGCCGGGTGAGTGCGGGATGTTTTTTAATTTCCTGATATTCTTCCTCGGTCAGCTTTCCTCGTTTGAAAAGCACCGATTCCGGAACCCCCAATTTTCCGATATCGTGCAGCAGGGCGGCGTAACGTAACTGCTCGCAGCACTCCTTTTCCATCCCCATCTGCTGGCAAATGGCCAGGGTGTACAGGGTAACCCGCCGGGAATGACCCGCTGTGATGTAATCCCGCGTATCCAGCGTAGCAGAAAGGGTTTCCACAAAACTGTTTAACGAAGCGACCTGTTCTTCGTACAAAATGGAGTTTTCGACAGCAGTTGCCACAATTTGAGAGATGGCGGAAAGCAGCTCCTCGTCCTGACGGGTAAAGGGACCATCAAATTTGTTGAGGACCTGAAACACACCGATGATTTCTTTATTCTTATTCTTGAGGGGCATGGTGAGCATGTTGCGGGTGTGGTACCCTGTTTTGCGATCGATCTCGGGATTAAAGCGCTCGTCCTGGTAGGCATCGGGGATGTTTAGAACCTCACCGGTCATCGCCACGTATCCGGCAATTCCCTTATCCGCGGGGAAACGAATCTCCTTTCCTTTTTCGATGCCCATGGCTACAATCGACCACAGCTCCTGATGCTCTTCATCCAGCAAAAAAACGGTACAGCGATCGGCTTCCAGGATGCGGGCAACCTCTTCCATGGTTACCTGCAGTAGCTTATCCAGCTCCAGATACATTTGTAGGTTTTGAGCCAGATGCAGCAGTACGCTGAGCCGCTTATTCTCCTCCCGTAGTTGTTCAACTTCCGAGGGATGGGGATTATTCTTTTTCATTCGGTTTCACTTCCTGGTAATCGATGTCTTCAATCTCTTCGGGGTTGTACTGTTTAACGGGTGGTTTAGGCCTCCCTTTAACTTCGCTGCGGGGTTTAAAGGTTCCTTCCAGCCAGTTCTTCCCTAATTTGTAAAGAATGTAGAAAAATAGTATGTACAATAATAAGCGTATCATAGCTCAATAAATTCCGTTTAATTGTATTTAACATCCGGGGTCACTTGCCGACATGGAGCAAGGCCGAAAGTCGCAACAGAATGACGGTTAAGTGCACCCTATTGTTGAGCCATTTTCTCTTTAAATTTTAAATTATTTTGACTTAACTTTCTTATCTCTAATTGAACCCTTTCTGCCAAAAATATTTTTAGTAAGGACTGATAAGGTACATCCTTTTTATTGGCCAGGAATTTAAGCTCATTTAAAAGATGCTCAGGCAATCGTAACGAGATAGTTTTTAAAGACGGTTTCAGGTTGGGAAGTATGAGCTCTCCAGCGCTATCCCAATCAATATATTCCGTTGAGTCGTGTGAAGACCAAAATTCCCTCTCCTGATCTTCATCTTTAAATTTAAGTAATTCTTTCTTCATCATATTGCCTCAAAAATTTCTCTTTCTTTGCGACTCATATCTCTTGCCGAAATGATTCTTTTTTTTCATATCGTAAATACAACAAATCAAGTGCAAAAATATCATTTATTTTATTTGAAGCCTAACAAATTACCTTCCGGTTTGCCCGGCGGTTCCTCCCGCTTTAGAGTAAACCTTTTCCAAAATCAAAACTCACCAATTTTTTACCCTGCCGGTGTTTGCTGATTTCCACCAGAATCTGGTTAAGATGGTGTTCGTTGTGCACAAAATCCAGATTCTCGGTATTGATTATTAACAGCGGGGTAGCGGAATAGTTCCAGAAGTACTCTTCGTAAAGGCGATTGAGCGATTCGATGTATTCTTCGGTAATGTGCCGTTCGTAGGGGCGCCCCCGTCGGCGAATGTTGCGCATCAAGCGTTTGGTGGACGCTTTAAGATAAATGGCCAGATCCGGTTTCACGATGCGTTTTTCCAGAATGTTGGCAAGCATATTGTACAACACCATTTCTTTTTCATTTAAATTAAGGGTCGCAAAAATGCGATCCTTTACAAACATATAATCGGAAATAATTCGGCGTTCGAACAGGTCGTATTGTAAAATTTCTTCCTGCTGGCGGTAACGGCTAAGCAGGAAAAAAATCTGGGTCTGGAAGGCGTAATGTTCCGGGTCCCGGTAGAAGTCCTCCAGAAAGGGATTCTCTTCGAACACTTCCAGCACCAGGCGGCCACCAATTTTTTGTTGTAGAAGGTGTGCCAGAGAGGTCTTTCCGGCACCAATCACTCCTTCTATGGCAATGTAGTGTAGATGGTCAAATTTCAAGTTCATCAGAGTACCAGTTCTTTGCAATTAGGGTCACCCGGGTGTTGTCCCGGCATTCCGAAAGTAATTGGCGAATGGTTTTGCCGCTTCGGGGATCCACAGCTTCGGGCGCCAGGGAAAAGAGCGGTTGCAGCACAAAGCGGCGATTGGCAAAATCCGGATGGGGAATTGTCAGTTCCGGGGATTCCCACATGCGTGCTCCGTAGAGGATGATGTCCAGATCGATTTCCCGTGGTCCCCAGCGGATACGGTGTTGCCTCCCCAGAGCCTTTTCGATTTCTTTGAGTGCTCGGAGTAAGGGGAGGGGTTCCTGCTGGCTGGTAAAGCGCACGACCGCATTCAAAAAATCGGGCTGGGACACACCGCCGTAGGGGCTGGTCTGGTACAAAGGGGAGATTTGCTGGATGGTCCCCAGGCGCTGCAGGTGGCGAATGGCGCGGATAAGCTGGTGGCGTCGTTGCCCCACGTTTGAACCCAGGGCGATAAAAATATCATCCATGCTCTTCGCGCTGCACCCGTAATTCTACTTCCACATTATCCAGAAAACCATTTAGCGGAACCTGCGGTTTCCGCACCCGAATGAGTACCGACAGTACCTGAAACTTTTCCATCACCTCCCGGGCAATGCGGTCAGCCAGCGTCTCCAGCAGGGTGAATTTGTAACTGCTAAAAATGTTATAGACCGAATGATAAATCGCTTCAAAATCTACCGCATCATTTAAACTGTCGCTCTGAATTGCCCGACTGAAATCGGCTTCAATCTCTAGATCCACCTGAAACTTCTGTCCCAGTTCCCGTTCTGCCTGATAGTAACCGTGATGCGCGTAGAAAATTATGTTGTTCAAACGAATAATGCCTTTTTTCACCGTAATTCATCTGCCTCGTTTAAAATGGTTGTGGAGAATTCCACCTGTTTGGGAATGGGATAATCTCCGTTAAAACAGGCGTAACAGAAATTCTCCGGTGCTTTCACACAGGATTTGAGATCCTCTATTTCCAGGTAGCGCAGGGAATCAGCTTCCACGTACCGGCAAATTTCTTCCAGGCTCATGTTGTTGGCAATCAGTTCTTCCCGGGTGGGGGTATCGATGCCGTAGTAGCAGGGGAAGCGGACGGGGGGAGAACCAATGCGCAGGTGGATTTCCCGGGCACCTGCTCCGCGAATCATGCGGATTATTTTCCGGATGGTGGTTCCCCGAACGATGGAATCGTCCACCACCACCACGCGTTTGCCTTTGAGGAAATCCTTCAAGGGATTGAACTTTTGCCGCACGGATTCATCCCGCAGGTACTGATCGGGACGGATAAAGGTACGACCCACATAGTGATTGCGGATCAATCCGAAGTTGAAGGGAATGTTTTTCGCCTGGGCGTATCCCAGCGCAATGAAATTGGCGGAGTCCGGTACGGGAATCACCACATCGGCACGGAAATCGTCCTTCTCTGCCAGCCGGGCTCCAATTTTTTGCCGCACGTCATACACATATTCGCTAAATTCGAAACTATCTGGCCGGGCAAAATAAATCAATTCGAAAATGCAATGATAAAGGTGAGGGGTTTGGGTTTCGCCAAACATATCCAGCGGTGGAGGCGAATTAATCATTTTCTCCCGGGTCACCTGAATAATTTCTCCCGGCAGCACTTCCCGCATTTCGTGGGGACGCAAAATGTCCAGCGCACAGGTCTCCGAAGCTACCGCCACATCGTCTCCCACATCGGCAACGAATAGCGGACGAAAGCCGTGTTCATCCCGAAAAATGTACAGGGAGCGGGGAGTAAGAAAAAGTGCGGAATAAGCGCCTTTGATTTTTTTCATCGCCAGGCGAATGGCCTGGGGAATGGTGAGTCCCTGCCGTTCGTGCTGGTACACAATAAAGCGGCCAATCAGTTCCCCATCGTTGGTGGAAGAAAGGTACACCCCTTTACTGCGCAAATAGGTGGCCATCTCGTCGTAATTGATAATGTCTCCGTTACTCACAATGGCGTAGATGGGGCCTCCCAGCGTTTCGATGAGGTGCGGTTGGGCATTGCCCACCACCGAACTCCCCCGGGTGGGGTAACGCACGTGCCCAATTCCAATGTGCCCGGGCATGGATTTCAGCACCCCGGGAGTAAACACTTCTTTCACGTAACCCATGGATTTGTGGGAGGAAATGGTATGTCCGTTAGAAACAGCAATTCCGCAACTTTCCTGTCCCCGGTGCTGTTCCGAGTAGAGCGCCAGCATCACCTGCTCCGCCACATCCATTCCCGAACGGGAAAAATATCCTGCGACCCCACACATGGTAGTATGCTTTCCTTTCCCTGCACGACGGCTTTCAAACGAAAAAACTTAACATTTTCTACCCTCATAAGCAAGATATTTTAAGAACAT
>JALXCH010000361.1 GCA_026991005.1 Calditrichia bacterium
CTGCCTAACCTGTTCCAGCGTTAGGGTGGCAATTCCCTGCTCCTCCAGCAGCGCCAGTTTTTGAGGATGTTTGCCCACCACCCACAGTTTATCCGTGTACAGATGCAAGACCCGGGCAATGAGTTGAGCCAGTTTGCCATCCCCCAGCACCAGTACCCGATATTCCGGTAAAATGTGCATTTGTTCCAGAATTTCGCAGGCTGCTGCCAGCGGTTCGGTGAACACCGCCTGTAATTCAGAAACCGAATCGGGAACAACATGCACGTTGGCGATGGGGAGTGTGAGATATTCAGCGAAAGCTCCATCTTTTTCGGTAATTCCCAGCACGGTACGATGGGGACAATGGCGTCCCAGCCCCTGCCGACAATATTCACATCTTCCGCAGGCCAGATTAATCTCCCCCACCACCCGGCGTCCCGTCAAACGGGCATCGGGCGAGTGAACTACCGTTCCCACAAACTCGTGTCCCGGAGTTCCCCGAAAATCCATGTACCCCTTCAGAATTTCCAGATCCGTATTGCAAATTCCCGCATAGTGTACCCGAATCAGCACCTCATCATCAGCAGGTTGCGGTACCGGCTTCTCCACCTCCTGCAACTCTTTCCCATCAAAATAGAGCGCTTTCATCAAGTTTCGTCTCATCATCTGTTCATCAACTGATTTTCTTCCACAACCCCCAATTTAAAGGTTCTCCACAAACTCCCGATACACCACATGTTTCTCCTTCAAACCGGCAAGTAAAAATTCCACACACCGGGCATCCTTTCCTAAAAATTCCAGCGGAGAGACTCCTTTCCGGTCGTACAATCCCCGGGCAAGCAGACGTACGGTAGTCGTAGCCGTGTAGCCGGTAGTGCGTGCCATGGAATGAATTCCCGTATCACTATCGTACCAATCCAGTAATTCATAACGATAAAGGATTCGCCGTCCCGCTTGCTCGCCTTCCACTACAATGCGCATCACGGTAATGTCCTCATCCCCTTCTTTCATCTCCCATAGGGGAAAAAGCAACCGGCTGGTAACCTCTCGGGGACGAATTTTGATGCCACCTATCTCAATCGGTTCGGTCTCAAAGAAACCGCTTTCCCGCAGCAGGCGCATCTTCTCGGCGTGTCCGGGATAGCGCAGGGTCTTTTCTCGCATGTCCGGTGCGGGAATGGTGTGAATCAGGGTGCGAAGGCCATCGGTGTTGAACGCTTCCAGTGTACCGATTTCCGGGAAATCCACCAGTTCCACTTCGGAGAGTGCCTCCCGAACCACCACCTTTCCATGTTCCACCAGGCGGGCGGGACGGGTGTATTCTTCAATCACATCTGCGTGGGAGAACACCGCCTGGTATTTGTAGGGCCAGCGGCGAACAACCGGGAGACCACCCACGTAAATGCGCACCTTATTCACCCGTTCCAAACGATGGGCGGCATATCCCACCAGTACATTGCTCATTCCCGGGGCAACGCCACAATCGGGGATTGCCACGACACCTCGTTCCCGTGCTAGCTCATCCAGTGTAAGCGGGTCTTCCGGGAAGAAAGCAATATCCACCAGCGACTTCCCGGCTTCAATCACTGCGCGGAAGGTTTGAAATCCCAGAAAACCGGGAAGCGCATTGACGACCAGATCAGCATCTTCCACCAGACGCTTCACCTCATCCGTCCGGGAACAATCCGCCACCACCGTCTGCACCGGCACCTGACGCTCCAGCCGCTGCAACCGCTCGCCATCCACATCCACTGCTTTCACCCGAAAATCCCGATCAGCTGCTAAATCCCGAATAATAGCACTGCCGACCAGTCCCGCACCTAATACAGTAATATTTATTATTCCCTCAGCTTTTTATCTTTAAAATCCCTTTGCGACTTTTCTAAAATTCCCCAAATTACTTAAAATACAAAGATGCTTTGTTAAACGTTCAATGAGAGGAAAATCCCCTGTATCCTCTCCTGAAAGCCATTTTTAAGGCGGATTTTTCCGCTCACTCAACCTGGCACCGGTTGCATCTTCGGCTGCGCTTTTCCGGTACTAAAACTGATGATTTTTGAAAATATCCAGCGCCAGTTGCGGATTGTCCACTTCCAGCACCACCGTTCCTTTTTTCTGTTTGGGTTCCAGGGCACCGAACAGATATTTTATGTTAATCCCGGCGTTTCCCAGTTTCATGGTGAGTTCCATGAGGGCGCCGCGATGATTCGGTAAAGTAACTTTTAGCACCTCGCGGATATCCACTTCGTATCCATTCTCGCGCAATGCCTGAAGCGCCTTTTCCGTATCCGACACATAAATTCGTGCAGCATCCACAAATACACCCACCGCGTACACCGAAATCTGCTTTTTCTTCAACACCCGAAACATCTCCCCCGCCGTTCCCGGACGATCTTCCAGAATAACATACAACTCCTGAATTTTTTCCAGTGCCATAGATGCTCCTTTCTATTTAAATTCACGTTGGTTTCCGTTCAATACACAATTCAAAGAACATATTGCGTTAACTCTGCCCGGTTTTTGAAATCGTTCATTTTATTCTGAAGGTTCCTGCGGTGTAAAAAGCTCCGAATCGGGAAAATCCAGGGAATTTTTTTTGCGGCGTGCCAGCTTATCCCAGGTGGATCGAATTGCCCGACCAGGGCGTTTCAGGGTGGCATTGACCATTGCCCGGGAGATACTGGCAGAGGATTTCATCACAATGGTGGAAAGCAACCGGGCTGCTTCCATACTGGCAGATTTGCGAATATAGGAACGATTTTCTCGAATCAGCATTCCGCTATAGCGCCGTGCAATGATGCCTACCCGAAGCGTGAGAAAAGCATTGGCAGCCCCAGTTAGCAAAGAGCTGCTAATCACTCCCGCAACCAGGCCAAATCCGGGAACGGCCTGGGTAAAGGAACTACCCAACACGCTGGTTAAAATCGGTTCCACCTGCTCGCTGATGTCGATGTCATTGATTTCGGAAGCAGCAAAGACGGTGGCAGCTACATTGGCATACAACTGCAAAAGCTCTCGCAAAGAAGGACGCTGATTGTACACCCGCGCCACCTGCCAGATCATGCGTAATTGCACCAGCAAAACGGTAAACGCATCCAGCCGCCCGGACTGAGAAATGGCCGTGGAAAGAAACACAAAGCGGGACTTCTCTACAATAATCCGATTGGCTTCCCTTTCCAGCACTTTCAGCGCCGTCTCGATATCCTGCCGGGAATTAAGTACCCGCCCCTTTAAATACACATTCCGGCGCAACCGTTTTTTGAGCTTCTGCAAATAAACGGAAAATTCTGTCGAATCTTCGTTTTGAGGAGGCGTAAGGGGACGCGGCATCCGCAAATACCAGAACAGAGGGTAAAGTACCAGCAGCAGGTACACCACCAGCAATCCCCACAAAACCCCTTCCCCCAGTAACGGATGGATGGTTTCCGCCAGATGCACCACCTGGATGGTCTGATTCACCACGAACACCAGAAACAGAATCAGGACAAATAAACTTAAAGGAATAAAGAGCTTACGAATTGCAGATTGCAATACCCACCCCTATTTTCATGGTCAATAATAATCAGTGGTTCAAAATTCGGGATTTTTATGGATTTTGATTTCATTACATTATTTTTCGAAATCAATTTTAATACAAATCACGCATAAAAGCAAATTTTTCTGTGGTGAAAATGGAAAAGGCGAACATCTTCGGGGATGTTCGCCCGGGAAGTGTTGTTATTCAGCCATTTTGAAGGTCTGCACAAATTTTTCGAAGGCAGGTCGCCAGTGGTTAATGGTTTCCTGAGGCCCCACTGCTTTAAAGAACCAGGGGCCCGCCGGGGTTTCGGCAATGGCTGCCAGCATGGCGTAGCCCGGCTTTTCCTGAACATCGCCCATCATCATCCCGGAAGCCGATTGCAGATAGGTGCCGGTCACGTACACCACAACCACTTTCATTCCATTGACTTCAAATTCCTTACGCTGGGCATGGTGGGCGGTGGGACTTCCATCCGGTTGTTTAAACTGCCCGTACCAGCGCTGCAAATTTGCTTCTACCGTGCCACCGGTGCCGGGAAAATGAAATTCAGCCATCACCGCATCTGCTTTTCCGTTAACTCCGGGAAGGCGGTACTGCGACAATCGCATCCTGCTTTGGGGTTCTTCCTGAATCCACTCTTTCGGTACCTGATAAGTCAATTTTCCGTCATGAGGATTCTGAATATTGGCATGGGGATTCTGGACTTCAGGATGTCCCTTGGGCAAAGTCGCTTCTTCCTTTTTCTGACAACCCTGTGCTACCCACATCAGCATCACCACAGTGAGTCCCAACACAAATCGTTTCATTTCAGCCTCCTTTCCTTGCGTTTTAGTGTTGCAAAGAAATTTATGAATCGTTTATACATCGGTTGCTCTTTTATCTTTCAAATTTGTAGATAAAATTGGTGGAAAGTATAGTTGATTTTAATTTTTTACTTCTTGTTGAAAATTCTACGAAATTTCAAATGGCAAGTTCTAAATAACAAATTCCAAATAACAAATACCAAATAACAAATACCAAATAACAAATACCAAATTCCAAAGCTCAAATTTTTAATAACCGCAAAGAACGCCATGAATGCGCAAAGTCCGCAAAGATTATTTCACATTTTGTGTGAAAGATTAACAGTAGCGGTTGCTCCACTCGTCCACAGGATCCTGCGGACAGAGCCCGTATCGGGCAGGATTCTGTGAAAGCGAAAGGAAGGGAAATTCAAATTCCAAAATACAACTAACAAATCCCAAAATTTCAAATGACAAATTCCAAATAACAAATTCCAAATGACAAATTCCAAATAACAATTTACAAAAAAACAAATTCAGGATAACAACAATAAAAATTTCAGAAAATTATTCTATTTTAGGAAAGACGCGAATGTATTTCTTTCCATGTGTGTAAAATTCCACAAAGACTACTTTGGAGTATCTTTTTCCCCGGGGAATTCGTCTGGAGGGAACGAGAAAGGATGAAGACCATTTTAATGAAAAAGGAAAATCCGGAACTTTTGCGTTCTTTGCATCTTCATCGCCCTTTTTGCAGAATTTCTTCAGGCTACACCTTAATACCACCCTTTTTCCAAAAGAAAATGATTAAAAAAATTGTTTTTCTTGCTTAATTTTGTCTATTTTATTATTTTTTTTTGTGAGTAATTATTATATGGTTCCAGCATCTGTTTATTTTAATCATATTTACGGTTTAGCGAAAATTTGTATTTTCTGGAGAGAAATTATTAACCTTCGATGGGAGGTAGATATGAGATTCCATCGTTCTCAAAGCAATCAAAATAGAAAACCAGGACTTATTTCCCGGACCACGGGGCTGTTTTTACTGCTCATCATTTTGGCCCTTCCTCTACTGGCTACTCCGGGATTGGTGCCTTCGGTTAGCGCCGATAC
>JALXCH010000362.1 GCA_026991005.1 Calditrichia bacterium
GATGCTGGGGACCCATGTTGAGAACCAATCTGTCTCGCTTAAGCTCTTGCACAGTTTCAGGCATATCGTTTCACACCCGTTTTTTCCAGATAAATCGTTCGCTAATTAATCTATTCTAAAGGAACAGCCATCGTTTTCGTTTTACAGCATCGCAGTGCTACTTCAAATCCAGAATCACGTCACGTTCACCGCGACCTCGTAAGGGATAGTCTTTACGCAGGGGATAGCCGTCAAATACATCCGGCGTGAGGATACGGCGTAAATCGGGATGTCCCAGGAAGTTGAATCCAAACATCTCGTAGGCTTCACGTTCCAGCCAGTTGGCCGCATTCCATAACGGCACCATGCTGGGAACATCCAGATCATCCTCGGGAACCCCCGTTTTTACCCGTACCCGGTGATTATTCTTAAAGGAATACAGGTGGTACACGACATCGAACCGGGGTTCACGTTCCTGTTTCAGGAAATCCACCCCGGTCAAATCGGTAAGGTAATCGAATTGAAGGTTGGCATCTTTTTTCAGGAACTCCATTAATTCAAATACCTGATTTTTGGGGATGCGAATACTCAACATACCCCGAAATTCTTCAAAGGTTGCTTCAGGAAATTTTTGCGACACTGCATCCTGAATGTGTTTATTCTCAATCATTGGCTACTCCCACTTAAATGCACCGCGTTTCCAGAGGTAAAGGTAACCGGCAAATAAAATTCCGATAAACACCATCATCTCCCAGAAGATAAACATACCATGGGAGAGGAACTTTTTGTACACCACCGCCCAGGGATACAGAAAAATCACTTCCACATCAAACAGAATAAACATCATGGCTGTAATGTAAAAGCGGATGGGGAAACGAACCCGGGCATCCATCTGCGGTGGTAAACCCGACTCATACACCGTTTGTTTTATGGTATCTTTTACACGGGGACTGATGATGTGACTTAAAATCAGGATCGCTGCAGCAATAACCAGAGCCAGAATCATCAGTATGAGAATAGGCAAATATTGTGATAGCATAGAAACATTTCCTGATTGTTTTATCTTTCACTTATCATAATAACATGAATTTAAAATATTTGTAACAAAAATCAATAAAAAAATATTTTTTGAAACCCTCTTTATTGCACTACTGCTCTCAACTTGTGTTTTTTAGAACAAACTTCAATATTATGTATCGCAAACTTTAGTTTGCGAGGGTGTGTAATGCAAACTTTAGTTTGCGAGCCAAAACAAAATTTTATTGAATTCCACGTTTCCTTTGCTTTCCCACCTTTCTCGTCCTAAAAATCACAAATAGACACAATAACTATAATTCCAATCTTCCCACCTGGAGACCAATCCTGCTTTAACCGGATCGTACAAAATATACTCAATTATCCGAACTAATTCTTCTACATCTCGCACATAATGGTCATAACTTTCGTGGTGCCAGAAATATCCGCTACGGTTCAAAACCTGATTACACTGTTGGGCCGTTGCCCCTTTTAACAATTGCATCACTTTGGATAAAGGATACTTTTTCTTTTTCCTACCCACACTGATTTCCTTTTGCAAAACCGAAGCGAGGTTTTCTTCTTCTTTCAAATAAAATACTGAATGCACATGGTTTGGCATAATCGTGTAAGCTATTAAAGAATAAAACTTATCGTCCATCTCATGAAGTTTATTCTTTACAATATCAGCAATTTTTTCTTCCTTTAACCACACCGGACCAAACGCGGCGTGATTCAGTAATTGATCAAATTTGCCGAAATACTTTTTTTGAATTAAATATTTTTCCTCATTAATCTTTTTTCGGTTATTTCCATATTTTGAGGTTAGCTTTTCGATTTCCATTTCCATTTCTGATTTCAGCTTTTTAATCACATATAGGGGTAATGAACCCTTCAAGCGAAACGTTATAAAAAACACGGCATCCTCCGGATGGAGATGCGGTAAATTCCGCCGATATTGGATCATTTCTTAAATACTCCCTGGAAACTCCCACTACAATTTCATTTATTTGAAAGTTAATGTTTTTATCTTTTAAAAACAAATTTCTATGCGTATCGCAAACTTTATTGTATGCTAAATAAAATACCTATTTTGAAACAAATCACAATTGCAAGCTAAAGCTTGCCCTACACAACGCAAACTAAAGTTTGCGTTACAACTTGTAAATCTACCCCAAACATTTTATATTCCCGCAACTTAACGATAAAAAAAAGGAGCCCATATGAAATCCATCCTGGTTACCGGCGGTGCCGGATTCATCGGAAGCAATTTCGTTCGGTACATGGTAAATAAATACCCTGACTATCGCATCATCGTACTGGATGCCCTGACCTATGCTGGCAATCGCGAAAATCTCCAGGACCTGGAAGGTCGCCTGAATTATTTCTTTTACCACGGTAACATTTGCGATAAAGAGGTGGTGGATAATCTGGTGAGCAACGTGGATACCATCATCAACTTTGCTGCAGAAACCCACGTGGATCGCTCCATTCTGGAAGCGGGAAGTTTCATTCAAACCGACGTGGTGGGAACCTTCACCTTGCTGGAGGCTGCACGAAAATACGACATCGAACGTTACATTCAAATCTCCACTGATGAAGTGTACGGTTCCATCGAAGACGGTTCCTTTACCGAAGAAAGTCCTTTGCAACCCAACAGTCCCTATTCCGCCAGTAAAGCCAGTGGCGATTTGATGGTGCGTGCTTACCATCGCACTTACGGCTTACCTACAATCATTACCCGTAGTTCCAACAACTTTGGTCCCTATCAGTATCCGGAAAAACTCATTCCTTTATTTATTACCAATGCCCTGGACGATCTCCCTCTGCCTTTGTATGGTGATGGTAAAAACGTACGGGATTGGCTTTACGTATTGGATAATTGCGAAGCCATTGACCTGGTGTTACACAAAGGGAAAGTGGGTGAAGTGTACAACATTGGTGGCGGGAACGAGATGCAAAACATTCAGATTACCGAAATGATTTTGGAGCTATTGAACAAACCCAAATCGCTGATCCAGCCCGTTCCCGATCGTCTGGGGCACGACCGCCGCTACTCCGTGGACACCCAAAAAATTCGCGCACTGGGTTGGAAACCCCGGCACAATTTCCAACAAGCGCTCCAAGAAACCGTTCGCTGGTATGTCGAACATGAGGATTGGTGGCGAGCCATCAAAGAAAAACAGGAAGAATTCAAACGCTACTACCAGCAACAATATAAAACGCTTCATTCATAAAATTGGGCAACCGCCGGGATTTTCAAGAAGTGACGTGAGGTTATTAATTTTCTCAGAGGTTGAACTGCGGGGAGAATATCAATCCATCTCTTCACATTCTGTGAATACCCGATTTCTACCTTCTGCCAGAGCCATCACACGTAACTTCCCGAGCTATTTTGAGCAGAACAAAATGATTCAAAAACAATAAAACCTATATCAAGCACGATTTGTGAGAACAAAGAAAGTTGGAGTGCAATTTATCCTTTTTATCCGGCACAGAAAATTCGTTTAACAAGAAACTGAAAAATAATGCACCAGGAAGGAAAACAGAAAGAAAAGCTGCCCTTGCCAAAAAAATTGATTCTTTTTGACATAGATGGTACCCTGGTACTTACCGGGGGAATTGCCATGGGGAAAATGGTAGAAGCCGTTTCCCGCGTTACGGGTTTTCCGGTTCAATGGCATGTACGGGATTTTGTGGGGTACACAGATCGTTACATACTGCGCACCCTTTTACAGCGCTGCGGTGTTTCTGAGGGACAGGTGGAGGACTTAACCGAAGCGGCATTGAGTTATTATCTGGAGGGGATTCGGGATGCTCTGCGGTCGGACGGAGCAGTGAGGGTGTTACCCGGAGTAAAAGCCCTGCTGGAAGCTCTCAGTCGGGACAAACGATTTGCCCTGGGACTGTTAACCGGCAATGTACGAGAGGGAGCTCATTACAAGCTGGCGCCGGTGGGACTGGAGCGGTACTTCCTGGTAGGCGCCTACGGGGACGATGCCCTGCTGCGGGACGACCTGCCACCGGTAGCCATTCAGCGGGCAGAGAAACATTACCAGTGCTTTTTTGAGAAAAAGGACATCTGGATAGTAGGCGATAGCGTAAACGACATCCGTTGCGCCCATGCTCACCACTTGCGCAGCCTGGCCGTCGGTACGGGAAAAATCCCCGCAGAAGAACTCCGTAAATATCACCCCGACGTGTTCCTCCCGGATTTAACCCCTACCGAGAAGATTATTCGTATCCTATCCCAATAAAACCCGGTAGCCGCGGGCTTCATGCCCGCGGTAAATTAATGCACCGCAATCAAAGCCGCAGGCTTTACGCCTCCGGTAAATTTCATACCCTACGAACCTAATAACCGCAGGCTTCATGCCTGCGGAAATTAAATATTCTAAAAATGGGCAACTACCCTCTTTACAACAATTTAAACCTGGAGTAAATCTCCCAGGGATACATCGTTTCAACTCCGGAAGAATGCTTCCCCTGTTCGAAGCAAATTCCGTACACTTCACCCTGGTATTGCTCTTGAAATGCTTGTAATGGCCTCGCTCGAAGCTGGGCAGAATTCATCTTTACTTCCAGAGCATACAAACCATCTCTGGTGTCCAGAATAAAATCGATTTCTTTTTTGTCCCGAGTACGCCAGAAATGAATAGGTATTTCGGGGAATATTTTGGTGAATTCTGTAAAAATTGCTGTTTCCAGAGCATTTCCCGAAAAAAAATCGGGGATTTCGCGAAAAATCAACATGTGCATTAACCCTGTATCCAGAAAGAAAATTTTCGGGCGCTTGAAGAGTTCCTTGCGCATGTTACCGGCAAAGGGGGAAACTCTTCGCATTACGTAAGTGTTTTCCAGAATAAAGAGGTAATCCTCCAGAGTAGGACGCGAAATCCCGGTGGTATTCGACAATTCGGCTAAATTTAATAAAGAAGCACTTTGTTGAGCTAAAACCCGGAGTAATTTATTAAACTTGTCAATCTGTCGAATATTACCCAGGTCCCGGATGTCCGCCTTTAAATAGGTGTCGATGATCTGACGTAAATAAACTTCTTTAACCTCCTTCTCCTCCGTTAATACGATTTTGGGGAAACCACCAAATAAAATATATTCCCTGTAGAGCTGTCGGAGTCTTTCGACGGAGGCAGGGGTGGTAACGGGTTGGGTAAGGTCAAAGGGCTCTTCTTTAAATGTTAGAAACTCCTGAAAGCTCAGGGGGAATAATTCAAAATTGACAGTACGTCCCACCAAACTGTCCCGGAATTTACTGCGGATGGCAAACGTTGAGCTACCAGTAACAATCAGCTTTAAATCGGGGTAATGGTCGTGTAGTAATTTTAGAAAAGAAGAGGGATCATTAAGAAGCTGAA
>JALXCH010000363.1 GCA_026991005.1 Calditrichia bacterium
GAATGAAGAATACCTCTGTGGCGATCGGTTCCGCTTTCCGCTTCTGGTGAGACCCTGGAAAACCGGTGAGCGCTTCATTCCCCTGGGCGCCACCTATTCTGTGTTGATTAGTGATTACTTAAACGATTCCGGGATTCGACAGCCGGTTAAAAAAAATTATCCTGTTCTTTTGAATGGAACCGAGATCGTCGCAATTCCGGGGGTTCAGATTGACGATCGTTATAAAATAACCGATAATTGTCGTATTATTTATCGATTAACCATAAGTTAAGGTAGGAGCATGAAGGAAGAACAAACCCTTAAAGTGGATGATCTGGAATTTGAAATTTTAATTGATAGTACCACGCTTCAAAATCGGATTCGGGAGCTGGCGGAAGAAATATCCCGGGATTACGCCGGTAAAGTGCCCATTTTTGTGGGAGTGCTCAATGGGGCGTTTCTGTTTATGGCCGATTTAATTCGCTATCTTACCATCGATTGCGAAGTGGATTTCATTAAAATTTCCAGTTACGGAAACGAGCGGGTCTCTTCCGGACAAATTACCATGATTAAAGATTTCAGTGCCGACTTACACAATCGGGATATTGTGGTCGTAGAGGATATCGTTGATTCTGGCCTTTCGGTGAGCTACCTGAAACGGCGTATCGAAAATATGAAACCCGCCAGCATTAAGTTTGTATCATTACTGGTAAAGAAGGGACAGGCAAAAGTGCCTTTAACCATCGATTATGTGGGATTTGAAATTGAGAACAAGTTTGTGATTGGGTACGGGCTGGATCTGGCTCAGAAAAAACGAAATTTGAATGCTATTTATCAAATTCGAGAATGATTGGATTTTTAAGGTAAATTTGAAGGATGACTCTAACGGTATTTTATGAGAAAGGTTATCGGTTCTTTTTCTTTTTCCGAGAGGAACAGAGAATGCATGTTCATGTATATTGTGCTGAAGGAGAAGCAAAATTCTGGTTGGAACCGAAAATAGAACTTGTGAAAAATTTTATTTTAGAGAAAACGACTGAGTGAGCTTGAGAATAAAGGAATGTTATGGTAGAATTCCAACCACCTGGGCAAATTGATTTCGGTGTTGAAATAACTAATATAACCAGCCGAGGTTTATGTTTGTTAATAAAAAAGAAGGAATTATTTTTATCTTATGAAAACTTTCCCTGGTTTAAGGATGTACCGATAAAGAAGATACTAAATATCACCGAACCAACGAAAGGTCACTTTTATTGGCCTGATCTTGATATGGATTTGAGCATAGAAATTATCGAACATCCTGAACGATTCCCTTTGGTGGCGAAAGTAAAATGATTATGACTGTAAATAAGGAGAAAACTATGATGCCACGATTGTTGGCTGTGAAGCCTTTGGAGGGTTACCGATTGTGGCTGATATATGAAAATGGTATTGAAGGAACGATAAATCTTTCCGAGTTAGTAGGGAAGGGCGTGTTTGCTTTGTGGAAGGATGAGGAGAATTTTAAAAAAGTAAGGATAGGAGATGGAGGAGAATTAGGATGGAACAATGATGTGGACATATGTGCCGATGCGCTTTATCTTCAGATAACCGAGAAACACCCGGAAGAGGTTTTTGTTAGATTACGGATGTTAAGTTAAAACTATGTATAAGATTTGTTCTTTTTTAGGAACAAATATCTGGATGTACTGAAACAATGGTGTTACAATGGTGATGGCAGGGTGGCACCACCGCACCGCCGCAATCGATATATTGAGTTAAAATCTTAGATTTAAAGAAAAGGTTGTTTGTATGAATCAAAATAAAAAGCCTGAAATGCCTCCGCGCGATCCGCAAAGATCGAACCGCGATAACAACGAATTTCAGTGGAAAAAGGGCTCTAAGACCATCATCATCTGGGTGATTATTATTCTGGGAGTTATTTTACTGACCTCCATTTTCCCCATGGGGCGAGCTCAGGAACGGAGCGTTCCTTACTCCAAATATCTGTATTTTCTGGAAAACAATATGATTGTTAGTGGAGAGGTGGTCATCCACGAAAACGAATTTCATGGGGTGTTGAAGGAAAAGTTCCGGGATGTATTGCCCAACGGAAAAACCATTGAATACTCCCATTTCAAGACCATTCTTCCCTTTGTGGACGAAAACACAGTAAACACCTGGCGGGAGAAAAAAATTAATATTGAATTTCGCCAGCCCTCCAGTGAGTGGCTGGTATTTTTAGGTAACTTCCTACCCTGGATTTTACTGATTGCCTTCTGGGTATTTCTGGCGCGCCGCATGCAGGGTGGCGGCGGTCCGAAAAATATTTTCTCTTTTGGGAAGAGCCGCGCCAAGATGATGATGGAGAGCGAAACCAAAGTGACTTTTGATGATGTGGCCGGGTGCGATGAGGCCAAGGAAGAATTGCGCGAAATTATCGAGTTTTTGAAAAATCCCGCCAAATTTACCCGACTGGGTGGTAAGATTCCCAAAGGAGCGTTGTTGTTAGGACCTCCGGGAACAGGTAAAACCCTGTTAGCCAGAGCCGTTGCGGGCGAAGCGGGAGTACCGTTTTTTAGCATGAGCGGTGCCGATTTCGTGGAAATGTTTGTGGGTGTGGGTGCCAGCCGGGTACGAGATCTCTTCGAAACCGGTCGCAAACATGCACCCTGCATTATTTTTATCGACGAAATTGATGCCGTGGGGCGTCAGCGTGGTGCGGGATTAGGTGGCGGCCACGACGAGCGAGAACAAACCCTGAACGCTTTGCTGGTGGAAATGGACGGCTTCGACACCAAGGAAGGGGTCATCATCATTGCCGCAACCAACCGCCCCGATGTGCTGGATCCCGCTCTGTTACGTCCGGGACGTTTCGACCGCCAGATTGTGGTGGATCGGCCGGATGTCCGCGGAAGGGAAGGCATTTTACGCGTGCACACAAAAAACATCCCCCTGGCCGATGACGTGGATCTTTCGGTGATTGCCAAAGGAACACCCGGAATGGCCGGTGCCGAGCTGGCAAATCTGGTGAACGAAGCAGCACTGTATGCCGCGCGCCACAACCGGGATAAAGTGACCATGGAAGACTTTGAGGCGGCAAAAGATAAAATTTTGATGGGAATGGAACGCCGCAGTATGATCATTAGCGAGGAAGAGAAACGCATTACCGCCTACCACGAAAGCGGGCACGTGCTGGTCTCCAAGCTGATTCCCGGTTCCGACCCCGTGCATAAGGTAACCATCATTCCCCGGGGACGGGCGCTTGGGGTTACTTCTTACCTGCCCATCGACGAGCGGCATAATTATTCCAAAGAATATCTGGAAAATATGTTGTGCCATCTGTTAGGGGGTCGGGGAGCGGAGAAACTGGTAATGAAGCAGTTAACTACCGGTGCCGGGAATGATATTGAACGTGCCACCCAGATTGCCCGCAAAATGGTGTGCGAGTGGGGCATGAGCGATAAACTGGGACCGGTTACTTTTGGTAAGAAAGAAGAAGAAATCTTCCTGGGACGGGAAATTGCCACCCACCGCGACTTTAGCGAGAAAACAGCCCAGGAGATTGATGCCGAAGTTCGCCGCATTATCGAAAAAGCGGAAAAGCGGGTTGAGAAACTTCTTTCGGAGAATATCGATAAGTTACACCGGTTGGCAAACGCTTTACTGGAATACGAAATTCTGGATGGGGAAGAAATCGATCTGGTACTGGCGGGGAAGGAACTTCCTGATAAAAAGAAAAACGGGGGCAAAGAGAAGGAGGAAAAAGCCGAATCGGGAGAAGAAGTTCACGTGGCTGAGGATGAAATGGAAACGGAAAAACAGGGGCATTCTCCCCTTTCGGGAACAGATACCAACGTTTCCAATCCAGAATCAAATTAATAGATGTTTCTCTTAAAAGCCGGGACGTTGTGCCCGGCTTTTTGTTCGTAAAGTGGGCAGTGAGGGGGAAAACAAGCGAAATATTTCGGTAAAGGATAATGGATCGCGAGAAAATCATTCAGGGTGTTCGGTTGGTTCTGGAGGGAATCGGGGAAGATGTGAAGCGTACGGGCCTGCAAAAAACTCCCGAACGGGTAGCTACCATGCTGGAAGAGATTCTGGCGGGCTATTCCCGGAAGCCACAAATTGAAGCCGATATTTCCGAAGCTGTTGCCCACAATACCATTATTATACGCGGAATTTCCTTCTATTCCATGTGCGAGCACCATTTGTTACCTTTCTTTGGGGAAGTGCACATTGCGTATCGACCGGCACAAAATCGGATCGCGGGATTTTCGGCATTTGCCCACCTGGTAGAAACCTACGCCCGTCGGTTACAAATCCAGGAACGCATGACCAACCAGATTGCCGATGCCATTATGGAACAGTTACAACCCGAAGGCGTTCTGGTAGTAGTGGAAGCCCGGCAACTTTGCGTGAGTATGCGGGGCAGTCGCAAAGATGGTGTGCGCACCGAGACCCGGGCGATGCGCGGGAACATCTCCGCCGATGTATTGTAACACCCATTGCTATTCTACGATTTCAATTTTAATTTTTTCTGAAGCACAGGTTTCAGGCGTTATCCGGAAAAACAACCTAATTTTTTAGGTGGCACTCCCGATAATTGGGGAGTTGGTTTCCGGAATCATAAAATTTCACCGGGTATTATTGGCGATTTCGAGTATTATTTTTTCTATCATAGAATGTTTCACTTGCCTCGGGCAAGAAGGGTCAAGGATGATATAACAGGCCGCAGGGTAGCGAAAACAGTTGACGGGAAGTTTAAAGTATCGAACAAAAGATAGAGACTGGGCATGATGGGTAATGTCATTGAATATCTTTCCGGGAATGTACCTGGTGGCCTACCACTCTATTTTCTCCTCCTCATCGTTACGTTCCTGATTATTTTTTTCATGTATCGAGTTAATGAACTTTTTACCAGAAAGCACCTGATTCGCTGGAGCATTATTGCCTTTCTGGTGTACACGGTACTGTACATTATCCTCTGGTTCCACAATCCTCCCCATCAATATTACAAGCGCTACCATGTGGCAATTCTCCAATCCGATACCCGGGGAAATTGGCTGGGAGAATATTTAACGGATTTAATAACCGACAATGTGAAATTTTTTCGAAGCGGGAATGAGTACCTTTTCCCTTATTATTGGTTGTATCGCATCAACCCCGCAGATTCCGTTCTGCATCCTGCCTTTTGCGACCGAATTTATCGCTATTTACCCATGCACACGGTTCTGGATGGATCGGCTCAGTGGAAGGAGAACGCATTTCACGTGAAGCTGCAATTAATTCAATATCCGGGAAAACATGTGGTTCAACAGGCAGAAGGCGATTTTTCACTGGATCGTCCCGACAAATTCCTGAAATGGATTAAAGAA
>JALXCH010000364.1 GCA_026991005.1 Calditrichia bacterium
CCTCCGGTAAATCCGCCCAGATTCCCTGTAACAGGTAAACCGGCTGGTGGGAATTCAAAAAATTGTAGCGGGAGAGCGCCTGATAGAATTCCGGCGGCAGAATGGTGTACACCCGCACCACATTGGCGCCCATTTGCCCGATAAGCTCCAGCCAGCGGTAATAGTCCTGGTAGCTGGCAGCAAATTCTGCCGGGAAATGCCCGGGCAATGCCACCCCCAGATTCACCCCTTTTAAGAAGAGCGGTTCCCAGTGCCAGCCATCGCCCGGTTTTTGTCCCATTCCGGGATGCATGTGGTAAATTTCCAGATAATCTCCCCGAGCACGGGCATTGAGCTGTACCTCCGGTTGCAAACGAACAATATCCTGAAGGGTCAGGTTCTCGGGAATAATCTCTTTGGGTGGAATTTCCACCACTACCCGCCGCTTTTCGCGAATGACCTCTTCTATCTTAAACAACCCGTAAACCGTGCTCGAAAACAAAACAAAGAGAATCAGGATGACCAGAAGTTTCCGTAACATTTACAACCTCACCTTCAACGCCAATTGACCGGTTAAATTCTCGTAATAGGGATTGTGAAAATAAGAAAGGTTAATCCCAATACCCCAGTGCGTCAGTAAGAATCCGCCTTCCAGGCTTGCCACGGTTTGATCGACCTGATCGCTGTTGCTGCCAAACATGCCCTCTCCATACAGATAGAGCACCTTCCATTCGCGGTAAAAACTGGCTCCCAGGCTGTAAGCCACCAATTGCTGAGGTGTGTAATGATAGGGAGAAACGTACTGGTGGTCTGAATAATTATAGCCCAGGATAAGGTGAAAAGTAAACGGTTTGTAAAGCAGCACGCGCAGGGAGGCAGAAGTTAACAGACGACGGTTGTCCTTCACTGTAAGCAAACCATTTTTGTCGTACACCCGATCCTGCAAAATTTCCCCCAGCCGAACATTCCCGGACAGGGTGAAACGCCACCAGCGATAACGGAGCGCTGTTTGCAGCGAGCGGGCAAAGAGATCTTCCCAGGCGTAAAAGAAGTGGTAATTTCCTGTGAGGTAAAGGCGCAAATGCGAATTCACATCCAGCCAGCCGCCCACTTCCAGATCCTTTAATTCCTGATCCAGAAAGCTGTAATCGACTCGTGCCTTCCACTGGCTGGAAGCGCCATGCCAGGTCAGTGCGACGCTCTGCTGGTCGTAATCCCGAAAAGACCGGGTGTTGCTGGCCGGGAGAAAACGTACCAGAAACAACCGACTGTTGCGCACCTGCACTTCCCAGCGGTCGTTCAGGCGCTTGCCATAACGCAATTCCATGCGGTAACTCTGGTAATCGATGAATTCTTCCGCTTCCTGAATGGCGGTACCGGAAGAGGCAATGCGCCACCCCACCTCCTGTTCTATCTGGCGTAATTTCTGTTGATATTCCGGGTTGGTGGGATCCAGCTGCTGTGCCCGGGCATAATAGCGCAGCGCTCGAAAGGGTTGATCCTGCCACCAGGCCAGCTTCCCCAATCCTGCCCAGCTCTCGGCGTAAGTGGGATCAATCTCATTAATCCGCAAATATGCCTCCCGGGCTTCTTTGAGCCTGTCCGCAGCAATGTAAATTCGGGCCAATCGAAAATAAGATTGGACATTTTCCGGGAGGAAATGGGCTGCTTTTCGGGCACACCATTCGGCCTGTTTCAATTCCCCCTGCCACAAATAAATATCCGCCAGACCCCACCAGGCTTCCACATCGGTGGTATCCTGTTGTAATATTTGCAGATAGAGAACCCGGGCAGAATCCAGTTCATCCTGCGCGACATACAACCGTGCCAGTGCCAGGCGAGCATCGTAATCCTCGGGAAGATGGTGCAACACCTGCCGGTAAAAGTGAATGGCGCGGGGGATATTACCTTCCTCCTTGCTGGCGTACCCGGCCAGACGCAGTGCCTCCACGTTACTGCTATCCGCTTCCCACAGCCGCCGGAACTGCTCTACCGCCGCTGCATATTTTCCCTGATTTAACAAATCCACCGCCTGCTCCATGCTCTGCGCAGCCAGTGAGCTTAAACCGGAGATTATTCCGTATATCATTAAAATCAACAATGTTCTCATAGGACACATCCTGTGTAAATGTTTTTTGTTTTTCATCCCGATGTTTTTGATTCTGTTTCCGGAGTAACCGTTCGGTTTTTGCTCCTGTTCAAAGCCTCCACTCATTGGACTTTTTCTTCTGCCACCACATTTTCCACTCCCTGCCGGGCAAACTTATTCCAGCTTCGGTAGCCGCGGAAAAAATTCCGTACACCGTTTAATTGCCAGAAAACCCGCAGAAACGCGTACGAGAAATCCGAGAGAATGGAATACCCAAGCAGTCTGAGCCAATCCCGCATCCCTTTGTAGCGAAGTGCCTGGCGATTGACCGGGGAGTGGCGACTGCTCCAGAATTCCACGATGACGGTGGTTACCCCCATGAGCAAAGCGGCACCAAACGTAATGGTGAGCAAAAGCATGAGCAACCAGAGTCCATGGAGCATGTTTACCATAAGCATAATCAGAAGAAAAGTAAGAGCACTGAGTTTGGCAATGGGAGACAACCACTCGAAAAACAGGTAGTACGGAAGCGCAAAAAGTCCCAGCGAACCGTAGTGGGGATCGAACAAAATGGCTTTATGGTAAAAGAGCGCTTCCCCCAACCCCCGATGCCAGCGTTCTCGCTGCCGGGAAAGCTGCGAAATTTTCTCCGGTACCTCAGTCCAGCACACGGGATGCGGCAAAAACACGGTGCGTTCCGGCAAACCGGCATCCCGCGCATAGCGTTTAACCCGAACCACTACTTCCAGATCTTCGCACACCGTGTAACCGGGTTTGCCAAAATATTTCCGAATAACCGGATGGCGATTGTAGGGGGAAAGGAATCCACCAGCAGCCAGCAACACATTTTTACGGAACACAGTAAATGCACCGGACATAATGAGCAGCCCCCGAAGTTTCCCCAAACCAGTGCGACTGATCATGAAGGATTTGATGTACTCGACAATTTGAAACACCACCAGAGGGTTACGCGGGAAGCGGGCCGTTTGCAGCTCCCCATTCACAATGCGCGTATCGTTGAGTACGGCCAGTTCTCCACCGGTAATGACGACCTCGGGATCTTCTTGAAACGGCTCCACCACTTCCCACAGGGCGCGCCGATCCAGAATGGAATCGGCATCGATGGTGCACACATAGGGGAAACGCGCTAATCGCAAACCGGCATTCAACGCATCGGCTTTCCCACCGTTTTGCTTGTCAATCACCCGGATGGTACACCCGTTTGTTTGCAGTTCGTACACTTTTTGCACCGGTCGTACATCGATAGCATGGTCTCCGGGAAACGGAATGGGTTTAAAATTGCCCAGCGAAAGAACTCTGTTCAGCGTTTCATCCGTCGAACCATCATTAATGACAATGACCTCGTACACCGGATAATCCAGTTGCCGCAGCATTTGAATACAGTTGCCGATGGTGGTTTCTTCGTTAAAAGCCGGTACCAGGATGGACACCCCTTCGATGGGCTTCAAATCCATTTTCGCGGGTGAAACTCTTTTTTTCCGGGAAACATTTCGCAAAAAATCCACTATGAAAATGCCAAAGAAGAGAACATCCAGCACAAGGTAAAGTGTGAAGTAAAGAATCAGCACATTCTCTGCTATTTGTAATATCAGGAGACCCATGAAACGTAACCTTTGATTTTCTCGAAAGTAAGTACCAATTTTTTATATGATCTTAACCATGAATCAATTATTCACGACCACGGTAATGACCCGCGAATCGCTCTGATTGCCCGATGTATCGGTGGCTCTTGCCATGAGGGAGTAATTCCCGTTGGCGTACTGAGTGGAATTCAGATTAATCTCATAAGGTGGATTGGTGAGGGTGGCAATGCGGGTACCACTCCACCATACTTCCACACTATCGATGCCGCGGTCATCCGTTACGGCCAGTTGAATGGGAAAGGTGCCGCTCACCGTTTGCCAGTCTGCCGGATGCAGAATTTGCACCTCCGGTGGGGTTACATCCGGTGGATTGATGGTGACGGTGACGGTGGAGGAGTAACTCTGATTTCCGGCCCAATCCCTGGCGCGCACCCGCAGGGTGGCATTTCCGCTGTATTGGCCGACGGGAATGCTCCAGAGGTAAGGGGCATGGGTAAGGGTTTGCAGGGAGTCCCCATTAAAAAATCCCGTGACCTGCCGGATGCCCTGGTTATCACTGGCCTGGATTTTCACCGTCAGGGTGTCGCCAACAAATTCGCTCCAGTCGGCGGGGAACAGGATAGCGACACGGGGTGGTTCGGTATCGGACAAATCGGGGAAATAAACCGTGATGAGTTGAGAAAAAGCGGCATTGTTATTTTCATCTACCGCTTTGGCCAGTAAGGTAACCTGGTTACGGGTAGAGTCCACCTGCAAAGGGAAGGAATAGGGTGCATCGAAGGTACTGTCCGCCGGTTGACCATTTACCAGCAGGATGACTTTGCTTACTTTACGGTTATCCATAGCGGTGACCCGCACGGTGAATTCTCGGGTGGTCAGGGTTTCGAAATCGCCCGGATAGGTAATCATCACCTGAGGAGGATTCACATCCAGATTTTCTTCGGTACCGGTGCGGCTGCAACCCAGAAACGTGAGTCCAATGATGCCCAGTAACAATACAAACCATCTCATTCTCGCTTCTCCTGATGTTTGGTGCCATGATGAAATATTTGCTGTGCCAGAGGGAGAGATATTGCAAAATTTGCATCCTCTGGAGTTTTTTCTATATTTCCGAATAGATATAACATGTTTATTTTTCAGCATTTGCGCCAAACTCCACCAGCTTTTTAGTTTCTGATTTGCAGATAGAATAACACAAATTGTGCCAGAGAGGGAAAATTGGAGATTGAGGGTAGGATAATTTTGTTGGGAATTATTTCTCACAAATAGAATTTGTGGGTTGGTTGTATTCCGTTTCTCCGGAGCAGATCTGCGAGTGCGAGCAGACAGGATGCTACGCATTCATCCTGGTAGAAAGAGCACCTGCCCATGTGCACGTTTTTAATTAATTTGTAATTCTTAATTCAAAATTCTCAATTCCATCAGTGTCGCCCTTTCAGGGCTCCATTTTTGGGGTGTTTTCTATTCCCAGGGCTTTGCCCTGGGCTATCCCTGTTTGAGTGCTTCGCACTCCTGATGCCTTAATGCTTCAATTTCACTCTTTTTTGCATCTATATTGGCTTTAAATCCTGCCAGAAAATTATTTTGTTTCATAGCACCGGATTGTGTCAATATGCACGAACCCGCATAATTCAAAATTCTTAATTCAAAATTCAAAATTATTTCTGTCGTCCTTACAGGACTCAAATAGGTTGGGTGGAAATTCCTTTTCCCATGGCTGAAAGCCATGGGCTAATATCTGTCGGCCACTCCGTGGCCTCTCACCCTGCCAAGGGAAGTGACTTTTTTTAACGGAAGCAAAGTATTCACACCACAAGTCCGTACGAATCTAATAATTCAAAATTCTTAATTCAAAATTCAAAATTCAAAATTATTTCTGTCGTCCTTGCGGTACTCAAACGGGTTTGTTGGAAATTCCCATTCCTTCGTGGCCTCTCTCATCCTGGTACAGGAAATTCATTCCTTTAATCAGAAAATTTCATCTAATTCGTTAAGTAAAAAATAATTTTTAATTGTACTGGATTCCTACTTTAAATCTGCATGCATGAAATCAATTTAAAAATAGAATTTCAAAAAAATTTGATTTGCATTTTTAGAAAAAATTTTTAAACTAAAGAAAAATTATATGGGAGGATATATGAGATATTCTATCATCTCCATGTTGTTTTTAATATTGTTTTTAAATTATTTTAATTGTAACAAAAAAAGTCCCGTGCAGCCGGAAAATCATAAGCCGGAAATTTTATCACTGAAGGTATTTCCCGAGGTAGTAAAACCTTCCGATTCCCTTATTGTCATTTGCGAAGCAATTGACCCCGATGGTGATACTCTGGTCTATGATTGGAGTACAGATGGAGTAGTTCGAATAAAAGGAACAAATGATTTTACATTATATCACACTTCAGAAAATACCCGCGTTTTCTATGCTCCGGACAGCTCATATGTTACTGCTCCTCTGGACTCTTTTGAGATTTGGTGCCATGTAAGAGATGTAAAAGGTGGCAGTGCTTCGGGATTAGTGTTTTTTTATGTTAAAAAAGATTAAATGAAAATTATTCAGCACATGTACACAAGAGAATCACAGAAAAAATAAAATTATACATTTAACATCCGAGCGAAACGAAGAATTTCTAACATTTTTTAGTTGCATTTGTAATTAGCTGAGTTAACAAACCGAACGGACAGAATCTCTGAACTCGCTTTTGTCCGCGACGTCTCGGGAGAAGCGAAGAATGAAATCCCACATTCCAGATAACAAATCCCAAAATAACAAGCATTAAACTACAAAATCCAAATGATTTAACAGATTCTTTCATAACCTAATTATGTCTTCTTTTTCATTCGTGATTATTCGTGTTATTCCTGGTTAAATATCAATTTGCGTAATTCATGGAAGTACCTGAGGATTCTGAAAAAGGGCTTGTTAAGGGGATGCACATGAACAGGGTAAGCCATGTAACCTGGCTCTCCGGAGTCTGAAATCAACAATCCAGCGTAAAGATTTTTGCCACCACGGGTAAATTCACTATTTTTCTTGCATTTAATTAACTCAATACTTTATTTTTCTAAGCTTTAGAACGGAAGTAAAGTCAAATAAAAAAGAAAGGGTAAATATGAGTAAACAAAATTCGTGGAGTCTGCATATTGCTCAACATAAATGGCTGCTCTGGATTGTTGCCTTTATCATCACCATTCTGGCGGCACACTACCAGAGGGCTACGGGACCGACCTACCCGGTTCGGGGGAAAATAACCATCGGAAACCAGGAAATTACCTTCAAGCTCCTTCGCAGCGAAACCACGGATAAAAATGCTCCCATCGAAATTGTGGTGCCGGATACGGCGATTCACGGATACATTAAATTTCGACGCTATAAATCCCACGATGCCTGGAGCACCCAGCCCATGCAGCGGCAGGGGGACAAGCTGGTAGCCGCTTTGCCCAAACAACCTCCCGCCGGGAAGGTGATGTACTATGTGTACCTGGCGTCCGACGGAGAGGAAGTTTCCCTCACCGGAGATAAACCGGTGATTCTCCGCTACAAAGGGCCTGTTCCCCTGTGGATTCTGATTCCCCACATCTTCTTCATGTTCTTTGCCATGTTTCTGGCCAGCCGTACCGCCCTGGAAGCTCTGGATGCCCAGGGAAATTCCAAACAGTTTATGAAGTGGACTGTTCTTTTCTTCTTTATCGGGGGATTCATCCTGGGACCCCTGGTGCAAAAATTTGCTTTTGGAGCACTCTGGACGGGTATCCCGTTTGGCTGGGATCTGACTGACAACAAAACCCTTATTGCAATGGTAGGCTGGCTCTATGCCTGGTGGCGTAACCGGGGGGAACACGTCTCCCGCGGATCCATCCTGTTTGCCGCTGTTTTGATGTTTGCCGTCTATTTAATTCCCCACAGCGCTTTCGGATCGGAACTTGACTATACCAAACTGGAAGCGGGAGCCAAATAAAAACCCGCGTTTTAAAGGGATGTTTACCTTCTGCCCCGGGTTAGCCCCCGGGGCGGGATTTAAATGGATGCCCGAGAGCTTTTTCGCAGGGTAAGGAGGCAAATAGGAACCATGAGTTCCCGAATTCCCCACGATTTACAATTCTACAAATTTTGCGCCTACGGCTTTTTTAAAAACCTCCGTTTTTTCGATCCCTTCATCATGCTTTTTTTCCGGGAAGTGGGGCTCACCTTTCTGCAAATCGGGTTACTTTTTTCCATTCGCGAGGTGAGCATTAATCTGCTGGAAATTCCCACCGGGGTAGTGGCCGATATGGTGGGGCGGCGGCGGGCAATGGTGACCTCTTTTTCCGCTTACCTGCTCTCTTTTGCCATGCTTTACCTGTGGGGCGGATATTTCTGGCTGGCTGCCTTTGCTATGGTTCTGTACGCCATGGGCGACACCTTCCGCAGTGGTACCCACAAAGCAATGATTCTGGAATATTTAAAAATAAAACATCTGGAACATCTGAAGGTGGATTACTATGGCCGTACCCGTTCCTGCTCTCAGATGGGTTCGGCGATTTCCTCTCTGATTGCCGCTGCACTGGTGTTTTACAGCGGTTCGTTCCGCATTGTCTTTCTGGCTTCTACCATTCCTTATGCGCTGGATCTGGTGCTGATGCTTACTTATCCGCCGGAGCTGGATGGTGTGGCTTCTCGCCAGCGCCTGAATCTGCGGGCATTTGCCCGGTTTACCGCCGAGAGTTTTGGAGAAATTTACCGAAACCGACCCCTGCGACAGACCGTATTGAATTCCTCGCTGGTTTCGGCATCATACAAAATTAGCAAAGATTACCTGCAGCCCGTTCTGAAAAGCTGGGCGGTGGCTTTGCCTTTGTTTTTAAACCTCGCAGCCGAAAAGCGCACCTCCTTGCTGGTGGGGGTGGTGTATTTTTTCATCTTTCTTATTTCTTCCCGTGCCAGCCGTCTGGCAGGGGGCTTCCAGCGGAAAATAGGAACTCCGGAATCTGCCCTAAACACCAACTATATGCTGAACATTCTGATTTACCTCACTGCCGGGATGGCTCTGTACCTGCATGTTCATGTCCTGGCAGTGCTGGCTTTTCTGGGAATATTTGTGGTGCAAAATTTCCAGAAGCCAATGATGGTCGGTTACGTGGGTGAGGTGACTGATTCCCGGCGGATGGCCACCATGCTTTCGGTGGAAAACCAGAGTCGGGCAATTTGGGTAGCGCTGTTCAGTCCTCTGGTGGGTTTTCTGGCCGATACTTTTGGGGTAGGTAGTGCGCTGTTGGGGTTGTGCGCTGTGCTGGCAATCTTTTTACCGTTGGCACGGGTTCGTCCCCGCGCATAAAAACGCCCTTTCCGGGGGAGGCTCAACAGGGATGTGCCAGAACATTTCGCTTCGCTACATTCCGTTTATCAGAAATCGAATCATCACCGTATCTTCCCCCACGCTGAGTCCGGGACGATACAAATCCCGAATATCCACCGGCTGCTGCTCTCCGTTAGCTCCAACCAGGGTTAACTTGCTGGTGGCAACCACTTTGTGAGGTATTTGCTGCCGGGAGGCGTGGGGGAAAAAGGAGCGGAGGAGCAAACTTCCTACAAGGAGAATTCCCAGCGCCAGAAGAAGCTGGTACACCGGCACCGGATGGTGTAACAGGGCACTCAGCTTGTGTCGGAATGTGTCCCATCGCAGCGGTTTGTGGGAGGCAGGTTTACCTCGTACCGCTTCGAGCAACCTCTTTCTGGTAGATATTCGAGGAACCCATTTCGCATGCTCGGGATGCAGAAGCTCCGGGGCCTGGTTTATCAGCGAAGCAAATGCCTGGCATTCCGGGCACTGGTTAATATGTTTTTCTATGAATTCGCGCTTTTCCCGGGAGGGTACTTGCCCGGAGGTTTCCAGCAAAATTTGTTGAACCACACGACACTCGTTTGTTTGGAAATCCTTCATGAGCTATTTTCCTTTCTGATATCCGGTTGAAACTCCTGTAATAATTTTGCCAGTTTGCGGGCAGCATAATGCAGTCGGGATTTCACCGTCCCGATGGGGCATTGTAATACGGTGGCGATTTCCTGCAGGGAAAAACCTTCCTGAAAACGCATGAGGAATACTGCCCGTTGTTCCGGCAGCAGTTTTTGCAGTTCCTGCTCCAGGAGTTGCAGGAAAATATCCATTTCTACTTTTGTTTCAACAGAGGGGGCGTTTTGCACCGAATCTTCTTCCAGCCGAAAACGGGAGGCTTTTCGCACCTCCCGCCGACGGTATTCGTTTTTACACATATTGTAAGCGATGGAGAAAATCCAGGTGGAAAAACGCTTCCCGTGGTTAAAGGTATGCTGTTTCTGAATTACCCGCAGGAACAGTTCCTGCAAAAAATCCTGCGCCTGGTCTTCACCGCCTAACATCCGCACAAAAAAGGCCAGCAGTCGCCGACTGTAACGGGAATAGAGCTCGGTAAATGCTTCTTCTTCCCTCAGTTGAATAAGGCGGAATAATTCTTCATCGCTCATCTGGCAGAAACGCTCCGATTTTCTGGAATGAAAGGCTCGCATGTTTGGCATCCGGTGTTTCCATTATGGGGAGGTGATTTGTCCAGTTCTGGCAGCATGGCGAATATATTCCAGCCACTCTTTGTTGTTTGCTTTTTGTGCCAGCATCTCTGCCAGGCGAAACCAGTAATGTGCCATGTTTTCTTCCCCGCTCTCGTGGCAGTGCACCGCCAGTTGAACCAGCGGTACGACGTAATTCAAATTAAGCCTCCGGACGGAAGGCGTCTGGAGAAATCGCTCGTCGTACCAATCATACCACAGGTAATCCAGCCGCAAACGGCGGTTGAAATTTCTTCTGAGGTAAGCCAGATTATCAATCCGCTGCGGACTGTAACGGTAAGCCATCCCCACAATGTACAGATCATCCTGAAACGGTTTGATGAGGTTGCGATTCACTGTAAGAGCAAAATAAAGTGGGCGTTCGGGATATGTTTCGTGAAGCATATTCACGAATTGAAGTAAAAAATCCCTGCTCCAGGGTTTGGGGAGTTTCTCCAGGGGAAGCGAAAGGTGGTGCGCTTTCAACTTCCGTTCCAGATATCCTTTTAAGCGCATTAACGAAAGATTCAAAACCAGCACATCGGGACGAATTCCTCTGGCGTACTGTAAAACCCAGGCCGGGTAGGTATCATTATCCCCATTGGTGAACAAAATGGCGTTGCTGTCCGTGGAAGCCAGGACGTTATAGTTGTAATTGAGCAATCCGCTGGAAATATCTTCGGTTTTGTAGAGAGCCTGGCAGTATTTTGCCACTTCCTCGAAATTACCGTAGCGTTCGTAGTAGTTAATGAGTTCGTAGATAGCCTCCGGGCGCCGGGGGTAAGCCCGGTACATGCCTTGCAGCTTTTCCAGCAAAGCGGGATCCGGTTTCCGGTAAGAATTTGTGTGAAAGAATTTGAGATAGACGAATTCGTAGGAATCCGGGATATATTGTTCCATAACGTTTAATAAGGAATCCAGCCGTTGTTTCTGAATTTTCCAGGGGTCGAGGCGGTGGCCATAACGCACGGCGAGGAAATAATTGTACCAGGCCTGGCTGTTGTGCGGCTCTTTTTGCACTACCTGTTGCCATAGTTTCTCCTGCTCCTGGTACCAGGAGAGCGGTTTTTGCACGTAAATGATGCGGTACACCTTCTGGGGTTGTTCGGTCGCTCCGCCAATTTTCCAGCCCACCATTAGAAAAACAATTACCGGCAACACAATAAATCGCATACGGAAACGGTTCATGATCTTTCTCCTGCTGCATCAATCCAGCAAGGCATACACTTCACACCCGGGTTTGGTTCAAAAAAAATGCCGGGGTAGAAATCCCCGGTCATTTTATTTGAGGAAAAATGGCTGTAACAGGCGGTTGAGGTAATTTTTGCAGAATCGATCTGGGAATTACACGGCGCGCTGGAGAATGTCCGTGACCGAAATGATGCCCATCAGGCTTTGTTGAATTACCGGTGCCCGGCGAATTCCCGTCATGGCAAACAGGCGAGCCACGTATTCCACCGAAAGATCGGGGTTCACCACAATGAGGGGTTTGGTCATTATTTCGTGTACTTTAATCTGGTTGGGGTCTTCTCCGTAAGCCACCACTTTGTAAACGATGTCGGTTTCCGTAATCATTCCGTAGGCATCATCCCGATTCCGGGGCTCCACAATCAAAGCCCGGAGTTTTTTCTCCTGCATCAGCTTTACTGCTTCGGCCACGGTTTTGTCTCCCTGAATGGTAACGACCTCGGTGGTCATAATGTCTCGTGCGCACAACATGGTTTTTTCCTCCTTGGGTTTTTATTGAACAGTCGTGGAATTTGAATTGAGTCCGGTGTTTTTTAAAGCTTTACTAAAATATGAATGAATACCAGGAAGCGTGAATCGATAAATTATGGGAACTACCGGAGTTTCCCTTCGGGTTCCATAAAGAAAATAACAAAACTCCGGATGAAAAACAAATCTGAAACCAGAGGAAGTGCATTTTTTTCGGAACAGGAGCGCAAGATTGGGCGGGAATTCCGCAGGACTATTTCTCCTGCAGCGGTCGAAAGAGCAATTCCAGATCTTCGGTGGTGAGTTGTTTAATGAAGCTCTTTTCGTTGGTGATTAAATTGCGAAACAGCTTTTGCTTTTTCCGCTGCAGTTCCAGAATTTTTTCTTCCACGGAATTTTTCATGATGTACTTGTACACAAACACCCGATTGACCTGTCCAATTCGGTGGGCGCGATCGGTAGCCTGCTGCTCCACAGCGGGATTCCACCAGGGATCCAGATGAATCACATAATCGGCGGCGGTGAGATTTAACCCCAACCCCCCGGCTTTTAAGGAGATTAAAAAGATTTTTACATCGGGATTTTCCTGGAAATTCTGGATGGGGGTCTGGCGATCGCGCGTACTTCCGTCCAGATACTCGTAGCGCCATTCCCGCAAATCCAGATGGGTGCGCACCAGTTTAAGGAAGCGCACAAACTGGGAGAAAACCAGCACTTTGTGGCCTTCCTGCAAAATTTCTTCCAGCATGTCGTCCAGCAATTCGATTTTGCCGGAATCGTACAGTCCGGCGTTTTCGTCCAGTATTGCCGGGTGGCAGGCCACCTGGCGTAAATAGGTGAGTGCTTCTAAGATTTTCATGCGCGCTTTTTGAATTCCTTCCCGATGTACCTGCTCCAGAACCTCGCGGCGGTAATATTCCAGCCCCTGCTCGTAAATTTCCCGCTGTTTATCGGTCATTTCCACTACCTGTACAATCTCCGTTCTATCCGGCAATTCCTTCACCACGTCTTCTTTACTGCGGCGCAAAATGAACGGGTACACCAGCTTGCGCAGCAGCTTCTGATTTTCTTCTTCATTTCCGTTGTTGCTGCCAAACCGGGCTTCAAACTTTCGGAAGGAACCCAGCATCCCGGGATTCAGGAAATTTAACTGTGCCCACAGATCCATCACGCTATTTTCCACCGGTGTACCGGTCAGGCACAGACGGTGGGGCACCTGAAACCGTAGCACCGCCTGGTAAGTTTTGGTGGCGGGATTTTTAATTTTCTGGGATTCATCCAGAATGAGATACGACCATTTCTGTTTTTGCAACACTTCCTGATCCTGCAGCACGATGCCGTAACTCAGCACAACCACATGGTATTCGGAAAATTTCTTCTGCAATTTTTCCCGTTCTGCCTTTTGTCCCTGGTAGCGCAAAACGCGCAGTTTAGGTGCAAATCGATGGATTTCGTTCTCCCAGTTGAACAGCACGGTAACCGGTACCACCACCAGTGCTGGTTCCGTAAGCTGATATTCTTCCCGTAATTTATCCAGTAAGGCAATCACCTGCACGGTTTTTCCCAGCCCCATATCGTCTGCCAGAATACCGCCGATGTGCATGCGGTGCAGGAAGTAGAGCCAGTTCAGCCCCGCTTGCTGGTAGTCCCGCAACTTCCCGGTAAAAGAGCGGGAAACCGGGACAGTCTGGATTTGTTTCATCTCCCGGTAGTTTGCCCGCCACTTGCGGAAGGTGGCATCCTGTTCCACCTCATCCGCCATCTGGAGCAGGTCTTCCACCACGGGCATGGCGGCCAGGTGGAAGCGGCGTTCGCCGGAGACGCTATCCCCTTCCAGCAGAGCCAGCGCCTGGCGGAAGCGGCTTAAGTTTTCCTCATCCAGATACACATTGGAGCCATCGGTTAATTTGATGTACTTCTTGCCCTGGCGAATCTGGGAGAAAAAGTCGTTTACCGGCAGCAGTTCGCCGTTTAATTCAATGCGGTATTTCAGTTCCAGCCAATCTTGATGGGTGGATACCTGAAGCCGCAGCACGGGTTTACCGCGCCGCAGCCGGAAGCGGTGCAAATTCTCTTCCCCGAAAAATTCGATGCCCTGACGCGCCAGTTCCGGCACCTTCTCCCGCAGCCAATCCAGCACCTTGTATTGTGGATCCAGTTGCCAGCGGTGTTGCAGGTAAAACAAACCGTTCTGGTGCAACAGACGGCGAATTTCGGCCTCGCGCTCGGTATTGCGTTTTACCACGTACAAATATTTTCCCTCCGTCGCCAGGGATTTCTCCACCACCGGATATGCCGGAAATTCCGAGTTCCGGTAAACAAAAAACACCTCCACTACCAGATGCCCAGCCCGCTCGGAGAGGTAGATTCGGGTGCTGCTCAGGGGCAGTTCGTATTTTTTCAGATGGTCTTCCAAGCTCTTCCAATCCAGTGCAGGTAAAATTTGCGGGACGAAAGAGGTGATGAAATCGCTTAATTCTTCCATGGGAATTTCCACCTGCTTCTGGATGCGGAAGAAATTGATCCAGAAAAACGGAGGTAAATTGGAGTTCACCCGGTAAATGGTATTTTTGTAAAACAGGTAGATGGGATTGGCGGTGAGGATGTACACCGAATCATCGATGATGATGGAGTGGTCGGGAAAGACAATGGCCGGTTGCAGCACGTACTTTTGTCCTTCGCGATACAGCCCCAGAGAGAGGTTGCCGATTTCATCGGACATTTCCACCGGGATGAGGTTTTTGGTTTCCGGCTCCCGCACCTTTAAGCGGCTGGAACGGAGCCAATCCAGCAAAAATCCCACCGGCTGACCGTAATTAAACAGGCGCCGGGTATCGTAATTGGTGAACGAATAAATATAGGAAAGTACGTTGATTTCTTCCTCGGAGATGTTCACCTTTTGCGATTCCAGAATCTGGAGATTGAGTTTCAGCTCTTTGCCCGGTTTTCCGTCCAGGCGGGTGTATTCGGCGTACGGTAAAATCTCCCAGTTGGCAGGGCGTAAATCCAGCACGAAATAAGGCTGGTAAACCCCCTTTTCCACCTCAAATCTCTGGGCTTGAGGAATTTTTTCCAGCAACGCTGCCAGTTGCTCGATTTTCTCTTTCCACTCCATGCTCATTTCCGCTCTGATTTTCACTGATTATAATTATGCTTTCTCTTAATTTGTTTCACTATTGTTAAATCCCGGTGGTAGCAATTTCCAATTCATTACAATGAAACAAATAAATTTTGTGAACCTGAAAAATAACAATAAAATCATGGATGTCAAGAAATAAAATAATCTACGTCACAATGTGATTACTTTTCCGCGAATGAGGCGGTAATGGTACAGCAGGTGGAACCAGAGAAACATGACGATGCTGGAAAGCAGATTGGCCAGAAAAATTCCCCACCACACACCGGGAATTCCCCACCAATAAGCGCCCAGGTACGCCAGGGGAATCAGCATGCCTGCCATTTTAATAATCATCGCCATCAGTTGATGCCGTCCCAGGCCAATTCCCTGAAAACTGGCGATGGTACACATAAATACCCCACGAAATAAATAACCCGGTGCCAGAATCTTCAGGGCAGTGGTGGTCATTTCTAACACCTGATTGCTGCGAGCAAACACCGCTGCCAGAGCCTGGGGGAAGAGCAGGATTACTCCGCTTAAAACGGCCATAATGCTCAGGGAGATGCGTAACCCTGTAAAATACACCTGCCGAATGCGCCGGTAGTTTTTTGCCCCGTAGTTGTGGCCTACCATGATAGCCATGGCCTGCGCCAGCCCCATCACGGGAAGAAAGACCACCACTTCGTAGGTGTACGCGATGGTGTAAGCCGAGCGCGGTGCGGTACCAAAACGTTTCAGGATAAAATAAATCATCATTAAAGTGAGGCTGTTCAGAATTTGAGCTACCGAAGAAGGAAAACCTACCTGGAATATTCCCTTGACAATGGTCAGGCGAAAACGGAAAAATGCAAAAGAGAGCGGAGCCGGTTTCTTGCGAATGACTAAAACAAAGAGGTTGTAGAGGAAAGAGGCAGTACGTGCCAATCCCGTAGCTAAAGCAGCCCCTTTTAACCCCATAGCGGGAATGGGGCCCCAGCCGAAAATAAGAATGGGATCCAGAACGATGTTCAAAAATGTACCCACAATCATAAATTTCATGGGATAAACGGTATCGCCCCAGCCTCTGAAAATGTTGTTGGAAATCATGGAGAGCAAATAAATGGGTGCGAAATAAAAGAGAACGGTTAAATAATCCAGGATGTCGGCAAGCAATTCTCCCCGCGCTCCCAGAAAAAGAAACAATTGGTGCTGGGTGAGTAAACCTAAGATGGTGATTAAAATTCCGTGGGAGATGGCCAGCAAAAAGCTGTGCAGTGCGGCACTAATGGCAATTTCTTTTTTCCCGGCTCCCAGATTACGGGAAATGTAGGAATTTAATCCTATGCCAATGCCCGAACCCAGGGCAATAATGATGAGTTGCACCACAAACGCCATCCCAATTGCAGCAGTGGCGGTATCTCCCAGACGACTGATGAAATAGCGATCCACAAAATTGAAGCTGGTCTGGAAGGCAAATGCCACCATCATGGGAATGGCCAGCTTCCATAAATTGCGGGCAATGGGGCCTTCGGTTAGTTGTGTTGATGGTCGTTTCATTTTACCGAAAGTTTTAAGAAACTTAAATATACGCAATTTTCCCTGTTGCTCCTACACCGGAATTATTCAGGTGCCCACACAACGGAGAAAGTATGTGCCCATTCTTTTGAGAAATGACGATTAATAGCAAAAGATATTCGAAAATTACCTAATTTTTTTGCTTTTCCGTCCGATAATTGGGTTTGATTTGTTTATGGAGATGGGTCTATGATTTCAGGTTATATTGCATCAGTACGAATCACTCCTTCGTTTTTATTCTCCTTTTATTTGATGTATATCGAAACGATCCATAATCGCGGCGTGTTCTTTTAAAAATTAGAACCAAAATGCAGGCAACAAACATTTGTCTATCTTGATTTTAAATCTTGTTTTCCATATATTGAGGGCAGCGAATCCTTGAACATGAAAATAAAATTTCAGGGGCACTCCATGAAAATAACAAACACGTTTTCACTTATAGTATTTACCGCTTTCTTGCTTTGTATATCACCACAATTTGTTTTTGCTCAGAAGGCATCCGCAGAATATATTGCTACCATTTCGCCCCCCGCGTTTGCCGATACAATTTCCGTTAAAGACGGAGAACGATATGTGACCTTTCATGGAGGTTATTTGTACACGGTAAACTACTGGAGCGGAGTCCAGATTGTGGATGTAAGCGACGTGCATCATCCCCGCAAACTGGCTTTCATTAACACCAGAGACAACACTTACCATGTTACGTTTCACGACAATACCATTTATATTGCCAGCGATGCTACCGGTGTGCTGGTGTATGATGTTTCCGACCCTGCCCATCCCAAAT
>JALXCH010000365.1 GCA_026991005.1 Calditrichia bacterium
ACCCGCCCACACATAGCTCCGGTATTGGGCGAAATCCAAATTGCGGTCGAAGTCGGTGTAAATGGTCAAACTGGAACATCCCAGTGCCCAGATTAGAAAGCTAAATATCAATACTCCAAATAAACGTCTCATTGCCATAAATTGTCCCCCTGTTATTCAAATGAATAACCAAATTATGATTCGCAAATAAAAACTAATTTCTTTCCATATCGAGGTTAAAAATAATTTTTCAGGAAAAAATTAGCTCCCTTTTTGTCATTAAATCCTAATTCATTAAAATCCTTACTTTTCTAAAAAACTGTATTTCTCACTCATTTCTGCTTATTATGAGAAAGATATTTGCCCACCAGCAGCGCCATTAAAATTGCCACATACATCTGACCGGAAATACTGATAAACATGGCCAGAGACTTCGCAGGGGCCGATATCGGAACGATATCCCCATAACCCAGTGTGGTCAATGTGACAAAAGTGTAATAAACCACATTGGGGAGAATTTCCTCAGTAACGTTAGTTACAGCAAAGGCATCGGGATTAAATTTAAGAATCAGACTAACAAACAGGGAAAACATGAGGCCAATCAGTAAATATCCGTTGATGGCTTCGAAAATCACCGAGGGTGTCACGGTTTGACTTCGAACAATTTGCGCCACTAATTTAATCACCACCAGGGTAAAAAATATCATGGTGATAAAGCTGGCCAATCCCCCTAATTGAGGTAATTGAAAAAACTGGGCAATCCATACGAAGATAAAAGCAACAATTGCCCCGCTAGTGAGCAAACGGCTTCGTCTTTCCAGAGAAAATATCGACAATAGAAAAATAAAGGAATAGCCAATGTTGTACAATAATGCTCTTTGTGTTTGTGGAAATAGGGGAATAATAAAGACCGTAAATAACACCACAAATAACAAAACAGAATTGTTACGTAAAAAAGTGATGACACGAAACTGTTTCATATCATAGAATCCGTAAAATATTCCTGCGATTCAAATAACCCGAAGATGCTAAGCCGGTTAATAAATTTGAACCCTTTCCAGCTCGGAGAAGTTGGTTCCTGGTTGAAGAGAGAATGAGTCTTGGAGTTTTCAATCGGTAAATTTTTTCCTCCCGATTTTTTTCATCCCCATCCCGTTTCAGAAGCCCAAGAACAGGTTCAATTCTAAACATCCTATTGCTTCTGCGATTTGGGTAGCACCGCCAGCAAAATCAATGTTCCCAGAATTGCCGAAATAAAAGAACCGCTGATAATTCCAATTTTTGCGGCATCCAGTAATTCCCCTTTCACCGCCAGTCCGGCAATAAACAGCGCCATAGTGAAACCAATGCCCCCCAGAAATCCTCCGCCTAAGAGAATAGACCAGTTAAGCCCCTCCGGTAGCGTCTTCGTAAAGATTCTTACACCAATCCAGGTAAACAGGGTAATTCCAATCACTTTCCCCAGTACCAGACCGGCAGTTACAGCCAGCGCCACTGAGTTAAAAAATTCCGAAAGATGAATAACCACTCCAGCATTTGCCAGGGCAAAAATAGGCATGATGACAAAACTGCTCCAGGGATGCAGACGATCTTCCAGATATTCCAGAGGTGAAATGACCTCCCGGGAAAGGCGCTGAAAAGCACGAACCTTTTCTCCACGATGTTCCGCTGTTCGCCACTCACCGGTGGTAATTACCTGACTGGCACGTTCCAGCACGCGGGCAATGGCACCTGTGCTCACCCGAGCTTTCAACGGAGTTAACAATCCCAACAATACCCCGGCAATGGTAGCATGCACACCGGATTCATGAAAACCCAACCAGATGAGGATTCCCAGAATAGTATATACCGCAAAGCTGCGCACACCAACCCGTCCCAGCAGAATCACCACTCCCAAACCCACAAATGCCAGCACTAACGCCATGAGGTTGATATGTTCGGTATAACCCACAGCAATCACCAGAATCGCCCCAATATCGTCCACGATGGCCAGCGAGAGGAGCAGCACCCGCAAAATGTGGGGTACCCGATTCCCCAGAATAGCCATGATTCCCACCACAAAAGCAATATCCGTGGCCATGGGAATACCCCAACCGTGCTCTCCCGGCTGTCCTTTCTGAATCGTCAAATAAATGAATGCTGGAATCAGCATCCCACCAATAGCTGCAAACACCGGTAAAATAGCCCGCTTAAAGTCTCGCAGCTCCCCAAGAAACAGCTCGCGTTTTACCTCCAACCCCACTACAAAAAAGAAAATAACCATCAGGCCATCGCTCACCCAATGCTTCAAAGAATGAACGAAACTAACAGAACCAAAACTTAGCCCGACTTTCGTTTTCCAGAGGGCAAAATAACTGGGGGAAAAGGGAGAATTTGCCCAGATTAAAGCAACCAGGGTAGCCAGCAGCAGCACGATTCCCCCTGCCGATTCCACATGAATAAAGCGGGTAAACGGTTCCAGGAATTTATGAATGGGTTCCTGCGGAATATCCACTGCTTCTTCTTTTCGAGAAGAACTCATAACTGTGCTCCGTTTTTATTTGCTTAATTAATTTGTGATGAATATACTATTCCACGGAAATTTTTCCAAATAAAACATGGGAGTAACGCTACAAAAGGGATTTTCCTGCACATTTGCTGCAAAACCAGAGAGACTTTTAGCAGGGAACTTCCGGGGGCTATCTTAACCCTAATTTCTGCGGCGCTTCCGGGGTCTTGGTATGCTGAGCTTCCACGGTAAAGCCGATGCCGCCCCGAACGTTAAATTTCCCCACCACTTTAATCCAGTGCGGATCCAGCAGCGCGACCAGATCATCCAGAATTTTATTCACCACCGCTTCGTGAAAAATTCCCTCATCCCGGTAAGACCACAAATACAGCTTGTACGATTTCGATTCCACAATTTTCTGATCGGGAATATATTCCACATGGATGTGGGCAAAATCCGGTTGTCCGGTTACCGGGCACAGGCAGGTAAACTCCGATGTATCCATTTTAATCACATAGTAGCGATCCGGAGCGGGATTGGCAACCGCCTCCATTTTTTTACTGGGTTGGGTTTTACGTCCCAGTATGGTTAATTTTTCCAGATCTTCCTGATGCATGAGACTCCTTTTCTGTTAATTGCATTTTCTACGATTTTTTATTTTTGCTTTCTCTACCGTGCATTTCGCAAGATAGGAAATTGGCAGGTGTACGGATTCCCGAAGTAATCCCTCTTGTCATTGCGAGCGAGGAACGAGCGAAGCAATCTCTGAACCTTTCTTAAGATTGCTTCGGGCACTACGTGCCCCCGCAATGACATTTTGCGCTTAGCACCTGCTTTGTGCTCTTTGCAGCAGTTAGATAAGGTTAACCGCAGAGTTCGCAGAGAATACGCAAAGGACACAATCATAAATGAAAAATGTAAAATGAATAATGTAAAATGAATAATGTAACCATTTGCGTTCTTTGCGCTCTTTGCAGTTCAGTAAACCTAACTGCAAAGAACGAAATTGAAAAGAGTATTTTAAATTCCAATCCTTAAAAACTCACAATCCTTTCAAACAAATGTTTTTCACAATCCTGTCAATCCTGTTAATCCTGTCAAAAAAAATAATTTAATTACCCAACACGGGCATCCATTCCCTCCCCCAACTTTTTTCGCGAGAGAGCTCCAATCCCCCTGCGCTTAAAAATTGAACAAATGTACAGAATATTCCGGAGAAGTGCAATACGTACAGTGCATCCTATTTGAGTAAACTCTGTTCACCCCGGTTCAAAACGCACGCGATTCCAGGATATTTTTTCACCGGTTCCGATAAAAGATGAAAATCCAGTATCGAACCGAACAGTAATTGTTTAATTTTATGGGTTCAAGACGAAGGGAGAAATAGAATGAATTCGCAGGAACGTGCAGTGGTATTATTGAGTGGTGGTCTGGATTCCACTACCACCCTGGCAATTGCCAGTTCGCTGGGTTTCGAAATATATGCGCTAACTTTTCGCTATGGGCAGCGACACGAATGGGAAATTCAGGCAGCGGAACGAGTTGCCAGAGCCTACCGAGTAAAGGAGCATGTAACGCTGGGAATTGACCTGCAGCGCATTGGTGGCTCGGCACTCACGGATAATATCGAAGTGCCTAAATCCCGGGAGTTAAACGAGATCGCATCCGGAATTCCCGTAACCTACGTCCCGGCACGCAATACCATTTTTCTCTCTTTTGCCCTGGCACTGGCGGAAGTAAAAGAAGCCGCCAACATTTTTATTGGTGTAAATGCTATTGATTACAGCGGGTACCCGGACTGCCGGCCAGAATACATTCGCGCCTTCGAAGAGATGGCTAATCTGGGTACCAAAGCCGCTGTGGAAGGGAAACTCCGCATTCACATCCGTACTCCACTAATTCAGTTACGCAAGGCGGAAATCATTAAAAAAGGGTTGGAGCTGGGAGTCGATTACTCCCTGACGCACACCTGTTACGATCCGGCACCGGACGGCACCGCTTGCGGCCAATGCGATGCCTGTCTGCTGCGCCTGAAAGGTTTCGCTGAAGCGGGGGTAAAAGATCCCTTGCCTTACCAGACATTACCAGAGTGGGCACGATGAGCTATCTGGTGAAAGAAATTTTCTACACCATCCAGGGAGAAGGTTTCCACACCGGACGTCCCGCGGTGTTTTGCCGCTTTTCCGGATGTAACCTGTGGAGCGGACGGGAAAAAGATCGCTCCCGTGCCATTTGCCAGTTTTGCGATACCGATTTTCTGGGTACCGATGGGCACAATGGGGGCCATTACCGGAGCGCTAAAGCACTGGCTACTGCCATCGCACGTCTCTGGCCAGAGCAGTATTTTCAAAAAGATTTACCCTTTGTGGTGTTCACTGGCGGGGAGCCACTCTTACAACTGGACGATGCCCTTATCCGTGCTGTAAGGCGCCAGGGATTTCAGATTGCTGTGGAAACCAACGGAACTCTACCTGCTCCGGAGGGCATCCAATGGCTCACGGTGAGTCCCAAAGCCGGTGCCCCGCTGGTGCAACGCACCGGTGACGAACTCAAACTGGTGTTCCCACAGGAAGGATTGCAACCACAGGAACTGGAAAGCCTCCGTTTCTTTCATTTTTATTTACAACCCATGGATGGCCCCAACCTCCAGGAAAATATTCAGCTGGCAGTGGAGTACTGCCTGAACCATCCCAATTGGAAACTCAGTTTACAAACTCAAAAATTTATTGGAATTCCCTGAGGAGAAATCATGGAAATTTTTAAGATATTTTCGTTTGATGCGTCCCATCGATTACCGGCTGTACCCGAAGGCCATAAATGTGGCAATTTGCACGGGC
>JALXCH010000366.1 GCA_026991005.1 Calditrichia bacterium
CCCAATTCAAGCAGATATCCCTTCTCGTCATTGGCTTCCATCACATGCTGATGGCGATTCAACAGGGTGTAAAGATGTTCCCGCACAGCAGTGGGGGGATTGTTGTAAGTGAGTCCTTCGGTTAAATCGAACTGGTCATAATCCCGATATTCCAGCAACAACGTCACAGGTCCGAGCCAGAAATTCCCCATTCCGTAAAAAGCGCTTCCCTGGGGGTAAGCAGCGGGATATTTTTTACGCGCATACTCCGCATACAAATTACCGAAATTCAGGTTCAAACCACCAAAAACAGAACCCCACTGTACCTTTCCTTTGCTTTTCAAACGGGTGTAAAGCATGGTGGCACCCACATTGAACCAATCCAATGGTTTAAGATTAATCTGGCCCGCCTGCAAAACTTCGTGCCGCCGCCCGCTCCGGTCGCGGGGACGCCCCCCTAACAAATTCAAATCCAGATACCGATTGTTGAACTCAATTTTCGCACCATCGATGTTCGTATCCCAGCGAATCTGTCGATTCTCAAACGAACGAAGCACCAGACCCTTCCCCAGTAAGGTGTAAAAATTTCCAAGAGTAAACGAGAACTCCTTCTGGCGATACTCCAGAAAACGCTGGGCAATCCCCTGCCCTACCGTATCCTGCGAAAACGGTTGAGGAGGCAGGTGAAATTCGTAGCGCACTCCGGTACGCCAGTTTTTCCATTGCATGAATAGATCCGTCCAGTTCTCGAAAAAATTTTCATCCAGTTTGCGATTGATGGAGTACTCCAGATAATTATTCCCCTGAAAAGAAATCTGTGCTCCTGCAGGAAGAACTATCCAGACAAGAAGAAACACATATCCCCAAACCGGTATTTTTTTAATCATCGCTGCACCCTGTTGCTTAGTTCAACTTTCCGAATATGCTGCGCGGAACGTACTTCCCGTCGTGCAACCCGACATCATTCTCCAATGAGGTTCTGAATAACCTCCTTCAACTTCTTCTCGTCCCCCCGACGATAGCCCACATGGGTGTAAACAATTTTGCCATTCTTGCCAATCACCACGGTAAAGGGTGGCACATTTCCCTGGAACATGCGAATCACTTCGTTGTTGGTATCCAGCAGTACCTTAAACGGGTACCGGTGGGATTTCACAAAGCTTTTCACCCGCCCCACGGTTTTGGGGTCATCCACAGAGATGGCTAAAAATTGTACCCCGTCGTCGCTAAACTCTTTGTACAGCTTTTTCACTTTTTTCATTTCCTCGATGCAGGGCACGCACCAGGTGGCCCAGAAATTCATCACTACCGGCCCCTTCTCCAGATTCTCCGAAAGCCGGAAGTTTTTTCCGTCTAGATCTTTCAGCACAAAATCCGGTGCCTGTTTCCCCACCACATTCTCTTCCTGGGCGGGCAACCATGCCACCAGTAAAACGATGCCCAGCAAAACAATCCATACCTTTTTCATGCTCTCCTCCAATATCTTGATGAAATGATTTTCTTTCAATCAACATTTTGTTTTTTTATTTTTTATGAAGTTCGTACCGAACTCCCCTTGAGTTCCAACCTGTTTACAGGATGTTCCTCAAAAAATTGCCATTTCTTCCGGTTCGCTTGAAATTAAAATTCCGGGTACTTCGTCCAGGCGGCCTGTAACACTGCTTTGCTCTCGGCCACTTGCAGAAACGCCACTACGGTTAAATCCTGCCCCCATGCGGAAGAGGGAACAAACTGGAAGTTTACACTCTGATGGGCGTCCGCATTCAAAGCAATGGGAGTTCCGTTCGCATCCGGAAACATATCCCGCATTACATACTCGAAATGCGTTTGCCCGTTGGTACCAGGAGGCGTCTCGTAATCCACAGCATCTTCCACCAATACAATCATAAGCAGCGTACCGGAAGGTAAATCTTCCAGAGCGTGCACCTTTACCGTGCCGGAAATCAAAGAATCCGATTTTTCCAGAGCAGAAAAGCTAATCTCCGCTGTTGCCGACTCCTGCAGCGCAGCGCGAATCTTTTCCCGATAGCTTTCTTCCGAAAGGGGATCGCTTACTTTGATTCCATTGACATAGGCCATGGGAATATTTTTAGGCTGGTAATAATTATACCGCGCCCGATTTTCCTCCTCTGCCGCCCGGTACATGGGATCGGTGTTGGAGGGGAAGAAAGGATGATATTCCACGGGAATGAGCAATACCGCACCGTAACTGCGCGTTAAATCTTCAATAATGGCATCGGATTGGGGACAGGGAGGGCAGCTCACATTGGAAAAATGCTCCAGTAACGCCACCTTTACCCGGGTTAAGCTTTCGTTCACCTCCACCACCTGATTCGACTGTAAGTTCACCTCTTTGTGTACCGGAGCATAATTACTCTTCGCAAGGGTAATGCGATAGTTCCCCTCGGGAAGCCCCGTAACCTGGAGGGGAGTGATTCCAAACTGCAATTTGTTGATGGTTACCCGGGCACTGTCCGGTTGGGTGGTAATGGAAATATCCCCGGAAGCCACCTTCACCAGTTCGAATTGTACCGAGGACTCTTTTCCTTCTTCTACCGTTACGACAGCAGAATCGGGATTGGCGCGGGTTTTGGAGAGAAACACGTGCACTACATGCTCTCCCACCGGGACGTTTTGCAACAGTGCCGGGGTTACCTGTCCGGTGTCCCGATAATCCAGAAAGATCCGGGCACCAAAGAAATTAACGGAAGAAACCATCAGATTTCCTGTTCGGGAGGTAAAACCCAGAATTTTTCCATCTTTTGTGGTACAGGTAAACACCACCAGCAATGAACTTCCCGCCAGCAGCAGCAGTATTTTGAACCATCGCATAGATGCACTCCCTTTCGTTCTGCCATTCGACCAATTTAAATTCTTAAGAATCTACTTCTATCTGGTTTTAATACGATTAAAAAAAAGAAAAGCCGAAACGAAAAGACAATCGTTTCGGCACGTATTTTCAACACATTATTGCCCAACAAATTCCACAACCATTTTTCATGGGAACAATCCGGTTATTTCATGAGAATCATTTTACCGGTAAGCACATGAGAACCGTTTTGTAAGCGATAAAAATACAGCCCGGAAGGTACCGCATTTCCTTTATCATCCCGGCCATCCCATCGTACGGTATGGATTCCCGCCGAGAGTGCCTGATTTACCAGTACCCGAACCGGTTGCCCCAGAACATTGTAAATAATTAGTGAAGTGCGTCCTCGGGTAGCTTGCCCCACTTCGAACATAATGTGGGTATCGGGATTAAACGGATTGGGATAATTCTGATACAGAGCAAAACTGCCGCTTACCGCAATTCGCTTATGAGCAATACTATTGGGTCCCGTACTCCCCACAAACTGCTTCCGGATGGAATCTGCAGGATTGCTTACATTCTCCACCTTAACCTGCAGGATACCGACATCGGGAGAACTTCCCGTGTACATATCGATAATCAGTTCATCGGTACTATCCGGTAAAATATCCACTTCCACGGTATCCACAAAAGGCGAATAGCAAGAGCTACCCACACAAAAAGAGCTGGACCAATCCGCTGGCATATTGACTGAAAAACGCACAATGCGCAGAGTGATGGTATTGGGAGATACATTCTTCAGATAAGTGTGAAAAGCAATAATATCACCCGGTGAACCATACAGAGTGGTCACATCCGCCTGCCAGGTAAACGTCTGGGCGGGTGCAAACGCTACAAAGAGCATCAGTACTATTAGAACCAGTAACGAATACTTCATCTTAAACCTCACCATTACATTGCCCCTAATTTAAAAGATATCCTTGTGATTTCAAGATATTTTTTAAATCTATCAATTTACTTTTAATGAGGAGAAGATATTTACCTGGATAGCAAAAATGAAAATTCTCCAGAGAATAAAGATACTTTATTCACATTTTCACATAAGGCACGTAAGGAATTCCTGGTTTTATGATAAGCTCCGAATAAAAATCATACAAAAGGAAATTCGAATAATATCTATTTTGCGGGTTAAGGCTAAATCTGGAGAGAATTAATTCATATAGAATTATGAAACCTGGTAGGATATGGATTCTATCTCATAAAGAATTTTCCCATTCTTTAAAATATCTTTTATAAACATACTTCCGGATTGTTTCAATTTTTGAAATTCATCCGGAGTAAGGACAATAATATCCATTGGTAAATCGGCTTTAATAATTTTTCGTACTTCAACTCTCCTCCATATAGGATGTTTTTTCGTTTCTTTAACAATAAGCAAATCGACATCGCTATCTTCACTAATTGTTTCATTTGCTGCAGAACCGAATAATAGAATTAAATCCGGTTTGTAAAATTTTATGAGTTTTTCGACAATTGATTTTATTTTATAATCAAAGCTTTGCATATTTCATCTCCCCTACACTAGAATATACATACTTCAAATTAAAATTAAAACAAAGAATCTCTTTATTTCTCTAACATGCTATTAACGTTTAAAGTTTAGGAAAAATTCTAATATCTTTACATTTTATTTCAGATGGAAATTAAAATTCCCCGAAAAGATAGAATAAATCCATTATTCGGAATAAGCCACAACGCAGGGGTAAAAACCCATGAACCCGGTCGTGCGAATACGGAATCCGGGTAAAAGATATAAAAAAAGGAAGTCAGGATTCTACCCAACTTCCCATTTATCCTCTTTCCTCTTTCCTCTTTCCTCTTTTCAATTCCTCTCACTCTATCTTTCGGATTACTCTCGCCGGTACACCTGCCACCACGGCGCCGGGGGGTACATCTTTCGTAACCACAGCACCGGCACCCACCATGGCGCCCTCGCCAATGGTAACCCCGGCAAGAATCACTGCTCCCGAGCCGATGGAAGCACGATCGCGAACATAGGTGTGTATTAATTCCCAGTCCTCTTCCGTTTGCATGCTGCCATCGGGATTCACCGCACGGGGATATTTATCGTTAATAAAAACCACTCCATGACCAATAAAACAACCGTCACCAATATGCACTCCTTCACAAATAAACGTGTGACTGCTGATTTTGCAGTTCTTCCCGATTGTGGCACCCTTCTGAATCTCCACAAAAGTTCCGATTTTCGTACCGTCACCAATCTCACAACCATAAAGATTAACAAAATTATAAATCTTCACATCTTTACCTAATTTCACATCATCGGCTATGCTGACGAATTTCATTGGGGTCTCCCCTATATTTTTTACCTTAATCCGTGAGATTATTTTTCTAACTCTTTAATAACCAAACAACTACGTATAGAAAAAAATCACCAAATTGGTGAAAAAATGTTTTAACCTTTTTAATTTATGCTTATATTCCCATGAAG
>JALXCH010000367.1 GCA_026991005.1 Calditrichia bacterium
GAATTATAGATTCCGTAGAGAAATGCTTATAATACAAAACTTTCTCACACAGGATCGTTATCCGACTATATCTTTAGTTTTAAACAAATACTATGAGTGGCAATATGCATGACATTGTTAAAATATAATTTTGATTTTCGTTTTTACACAGCCTCCTTCAACCATGGGAATGAAAATCCCCCACGCTCCGTTTTAGTCCCAGAGGGACGACAGAATAATTATATATTTCAGATTTCATAAAAGAAATAATATTTACAAAAACAGTAACATTATAATATCGCAGAGGATAACGAAATCAGGTACAGGTCCTCAAAAAATACCTGGAAAACTTGTCCCGTTGTTGTTTTCCGGCATATCCAAATTTCTCTTTGGGGATCCTCCAAAGCAGTATCCAAAGGTGGTAAGGATTCCTTTGGAGAGTCCTACGAATATGTGAATATTCGGAGTCTGTTCCCTTTCAGTTTCCTTTGCGTTTAAACGGATAAAAAGACTAACCGCGAAGGATGCGACAAAAGCGCAGAGTTCGCCAGGGGGTAATATCTGATTAAATTAATCCCTGGAATGTTCGTAATATTTCCTGGTTTGAAGAGAATTTTGAATTTGTGATTTGTTAATTGAAATATGTATTATGATCGCGCTTTGCGCATCCTCGGCTATTTCTGCGGTTAATTTGTTTTTTTCCATTTATTCATTTCACTAACAGCATCTTTCGAGCAGTGGAAAATTTCCCAACCGTTAATTTGTACCAGTAAATCCCACTGGCATACTCCTGCCCGTTCCATTGCACCTGATGGTGCCCAGCTGGTAGTCGGGAATCAACCAGATTGGAAATTGCTCTGCCCATCACATCGTACACGGTTATGTTTACTTTTTGGGCAGCGGGAAGGGTGAATTCAATGGTAGTCACCGGATTAAATGGATTTGGGTAATTCTGAAGAAGCACCGGTCTCCGGGGTAAGCTGCCTTTGTCTGTCATTGGGTCTTCTAATGAACCAGGAGGGGGAAATCCTTTTGCCTCGGCAAAATAATACCACTGTACATGGTCGGCCAGTAACTCCGGTGGCAGAACGGTGGGACGGCTCAAATCGGCGATCTGGTACATAATGAATGTTTTCCCGTTTTCCTGAGGATACCATGGGGTGCGGGTGGAGAGCCGCAGCCCGTAAGCGCAGTGTTGGGGATCGTTGGTAATTCGGAGAGGCTGGGAGGACCATTCCCATCCCCCGTTATAAGAAATAGATGCCCACACATCCAGATTGTATTCCTGGGAAATCCCGGGATCAATCCGCGGGTAGGGAGAAGGGACAACATTTACCGGGTCGCGATCCACCCAGGCGGCATAAATATTTCCCGCATCATCGTAACCCAGGTCAATCTCATTTGTTGTTACCAGATATCCGAGGCTGTCTCCAGAATTCAGCCCGCTGTTAAGCCAGATGCGAGTAGAGATCCAGGTCTGTCCCATATCAGAACTGTGCAGGTCGTAAATACCCATGAAGCGGGGGTGGGGGTAGTAGGAATTCGAACCAGCCGGTACACCCCAGGCAATGGTGCAACCGATGTGAAGATCGTTATTCGGAGTAATGATGAAATCAAAATCGTAAGTTATTCCGATGTACGCTGCTCCCACATAAAGCATTGGATTTCCCTGGGGATCAGGTATCCAGATGGAATCGCCTGCTGAAATGGAAGTGGGAATTCCCAGAGAGTTCCAGTCGATATATTCCACCGGCCCCCAGGTGGCACCGTAATCGAAAGTCTTACAAATGAGCAATCGGTAATCCTGGGAAGTATCTCCTACCATATAGCCGGTACTTACCCAGGCGCCAAATCCACCGCTGCCATAAGCAAAGTGGGGAGGATTCATTTGATAAAGCGAATCCGGCCAGTTGATTATCCCGCTGTTAAAGTTTAGGTTCGCCAGAGTTGTACCCTTCCCGTACAGAAAAGTGTAACCGCCGGTGTTCAGTCCTACCTTCCATACACCTCCCAGGTAATGGGTGCCGTCCGATTCTTTCAGGTAATCTGTAGAACCCATCCATACGCTGGAAATAACGGCAGGATTAGTGTTTTGTAACCAGCTTATGGGTGGCAGCCATCCTCCGGTGTAGTCCTCCCAGCCGTTAGTATTAAGGGTGTAATAAGCGCTCGCATCACCGGGTAACTGAATTTCAGTCCAGATGGGAATGGGGCTCTCCGCTGCTGCCTGGAAGGATGGAAATATGCCTCCGGGACTGGAATTGGGAATATTGTTAATGTAATCCTCGAAGTAAAAGCTGGAAGGGTGCAGTCCGGCAGCGATGTGGTATTCCAGTACACTGATGATTCCGGTGTTCGGATCCCCTGGCACATATTTACAGTAAGCGGCACCCGCCCAGTCTGTTCCGGTTAGAGCGGTAACCGCATCCAGGGATTTGGGTACTGAATTTGCCATCCCATAACCATTTCGAGCCGAATCCACACAAAGGGAATTTTGCTGGGGAGGAGGGGAGAACCTCCCTTTTCTGGCTGGGCAGAATGGAGAATCGTGTTTTATCGTTGGGGGTGCTTTTTCTAATTTGAGAACGGGTTGGGAATAGATAATCTTCTTCTCGTCGGAAAACAATGTCCCGTATAAAAGGAAAATAATTAAAATGGAGAATGTCTTATGCACAACAATATCCTCCCTTATTATGGATAATCTAAAAATTTACTTCACCCTGCAACAGAGGAAATCGCTGTTCGAGAAAATGATATTTTTCTCACCGGAACTTCTGTCTGTTTTAAATTAAAGTAAATAATTTGCAAATAAATGTCAATTTTTTTGGTGAAAATGTTTTATTTATTGATGGAAAATCAGGAAAAGTGTTTTTGCGTATTGAGGTTTTGTGAATATAAAACTCGGAAGAATATATTTTCAATATCGCGCATATTGTAGCTCATAATGTTTATTTAAAACCAGGGCAATAAAAAGCGTGTTGCTCAATCCGTATTTTATACTGAATTTAGTATTTCCTTATGGCTATAGGAACCCAGTATTGAGATAACAGTAAAGGAATACTTCTTTTCGATGGTATTCCCCAGTCTTTTAAATACAAAGTAAATCTTTAAATCATCAAGATTTACATTGTTTTTTCATAGCCACGAGCTTCTAGCTCGTGGACTACTGGATTCCTTCCTACAAATTAGGCTTTAGCCTAAAATTGGGCTAAAGCCCAATTTTTAGTGTGGATTTATGTTCCCCGAGCTGGAAGCTCGGGGCTATATTTTACTTTGAATGACAGTGAATAAATATTCCATCGGCATTGCATTTTTACATAGCCTCTATTTGTTAAGACTACCTGTTTTCAAGGTTTTGAAATATTGTTGATTCCATTCGACCCCATCATTTTAAGCGGGAATTTGTCGTATCCACCGGTTTTCGCAAGATGGAAGAAAATTTCAGAAAAAACTGTTGTTTTTCGGTGAATTTTGTGCAGGAGATCGATCGCTTTAAATGAAGCAGGTGTTATCCTCTGTATTTTATTTTTTCGTTTTATGTTGTATATTGAGCCGGATTATAAATAAGACAGGAGGTTTGCATGAAATACCCTCAGGAGATAGATGCTTTTCAGCAAAAACGGGAATCGCAAAATGAACTGGTCATGAAATATGCCGGTCTTCCCATAAAACGGTTTTTTAGCTTGGATTCTCAGGTGTACCGAGAGGGTGGGGCACTACCTGCCAGCATAAAGGAGTTGATGGGGTTGGTTGCTTCCCTGGTGCTGCGCTGCGACGATTGTATCCGTTACCACATTGTGCAATGTTTTAAAAATGGAGTCAGTGATGCGGAACTGGAGGAGGCCATATCCATTGCACTGATTGTGGGAGGTTCCATCACCATCCCCCACCTGCGCCGGGCGTTTCAGGATTGGGAATCGTTGAAAAATGCTAATCAGACAGAGTAGGGGAATAATATTGTTTATGGTAAACAAAATTTTCCTAACCACTGGGTTTGTGAGAACCACAGAGGACACTAGATAAAATGTAAAATGGAAAATGTAAAATGTAAAATGAAAAATGTCCGCAAGATGCAGTGTAAAAAATGAAAAAAGAAAAATGTGAAATGTAAAATGTAAAATGTAAAATGTCTGCTCATCCTGTTCGTCCCTTAGGGAACCGTTCGGCCAGAGCCCGTATCGGGCAGGATGCTGCGCATAAAATGCCTAAAGGATGCTGGGCATAAAATTAATACTGATGCAGGTGAATAGGAAGGATATTGCTTAATCAAATAATTCGGATAGTCTGAATTGAATATTTGAATCAGAAAGATTCTCCTTTGGCAGGATACGAGGCCACGGAGTGGCCGAAAAAAAGAAACTTTTGCCCGCGAATTGTGCGAATGAATATTGGCCCACGAATCACACGAATGGACACGAATTAAAAATAATAGTTTATTGAGAATTGGCATCTGGAATTTGGATCTTGAGATTTGTTTTTGGGATTTGGAATTTGGAATTTATGCCTTTTACCCCTTTCCTGAGGTGCATTGTTAAAGCATAATAGAAGGATCCACTGATATGTGCTAGAGATTCTTCGCTTCGCTGGCGCTGCGCTCAGAATGACAGGGATGGTTGTTCTGTCATTCTGACCCCCTCGCCGCAGGCGGGGGTGAAGAATCTCGTCTGGAGGTACCATGAGGTGACAGGGATTTTTCGCCGGACTCAGAAGGAAAGAATGTTGCCTGCTCATTTTGTACACCAACTAGACTCTAGCCCACGAATCACACGAATGGACACGAATTAAAGATAATAATTTATTGGGAATTGGCATCTGGAATTTGGATCTTGAGATTTGTTTTTGGGATTTGGAATTTGGAATTTATGCCTTTTACCCCTTTCCTGAGGTGCATTGTTAAAGCATAATAGAAGGATCCACTGGTATGTGCTAGAGATTCTTCGCTTCGCTGGCGCTGCGCTCAGAATGACAGGGATGGTTGTTCTGTCATTCTGAACCCCCGCCACAGGCGGGGGTGAAGAATCTCATCCGGAAATGCCATGAGGTGACAGGGATTTTTCACCTGGCTCAGAAGGAAAGAATGTTGCCTGCTCATTTTGTACACCAACTAGACTCTAGCCCGCGAATCACACGAATGAATATTGGCCCACGAATCACACGAATGGACGCGAATTAAAGATAATAATTTATTGGGAATTGGTATCTGGAATTTGGATCTTGAGATTTGTTTTTGGGATTTGGAATTTGGAATTTATGCCTTTTACCCCTTTCCTGAGGTGCATTGTTAAAGCATAATAGAAGGATCCACTGGTATGTGCTAGAG
>JALXCH010000368.1 GCA_026991005.1 Calditrichia bacterium
CATATGCGGGGAGTGGTGCAGGTGGCGTATCAAGCGGCGCGCAGTTTAAAGGACGTGTACGGCGACCGCATGCCGATAAACCTGGACTACTTATTGGCCGGTGCGTTGTTGCACGATGTGGGTAAAATTCTGGAATATGTGGAAAAGGACGGCGAATTTGTGAAGTCCCACGAAGGGAAATATGTCCGCCATCCCTTCTCCGGTGTGGCACTGGCGTTTATGGAGGACTTACCGGTAGAGATTCAGCACATGATTGCAGTGCACGCGGGAGAAGGCGATGGGCGCTGGCGCAGTACTGAAGGGATTCTCATCCATTACGCCGATTTTATGAATTTTGAACCGCTCCATAGCGGGAAATAAATGCTCAGGGCGGGCATATCCGGGGTACTTCCCCGGATATGTCCGGGTGCTGTTCGCTGATTTGTTTAAAAATTGGGTGATGTCACCACATTTTTAATTACTGTTTTTCCCTCAACAACCAATCCTCAAAATATTGTTCAACATTTTATTGTTATTTCCCCAAATATGAAATATTCACATTAGTTTCGCTCTTTTTACTCTCCCTCCAAATTTCACTGAATGTTTCCTTAAGACAACATTTCGCAATTTTTTAGTTTCATTGTTGAAACATTTTTCTTTTGACGGTTTGAATTACCACTTTTCGTAATGGTTTGTTTTTGCAAAAGTTAGGATACATTCCCCTTTTTTGGCATTAATTTTGAAATATTATTTTGCGTCGATAGGAGGGGCTGATAATGATTGGATGAATATTATTACAAACCAGTAAGTTTATTATTAACTGATTCAGGCGGCAGTTCTTTAATGCAGAGAATTGCTTCGGGGCATTGGTGCAACTGAAGCAAAGGCGGTGTGGTGCATCTTTTTTCATTGGCAAAATGAGAGGAAAAAGTAAAGTGTTTCTTGTGGGCATAGAAATCAGGAAAAGACTTCCGAGCTTTGTTTGGGAAGGGATAGGTGTTCAAAAGGATTCTTTCTGGAATGTGTCGCTTTTTAGCAACAGTACCGAAAGTGGTGGTGTTCCATCGGGCACTATTTCAAGGTGCTATAATAAGCTTTTTTACAGTGAAAAAAATCAACCATTCGGAGGGCGATAAGTATGAAACATCGCATCATATTCTGGTTGTTGCTTGCTTCATCCTTATGGTTTATACGATGTGGGGGAGGATACCAGCTTCACGGTGTTGTTTATGATGCCGCACTGAAAGCGGTTCCCAATGCCCGGGTTGTGGTTCGCTACAACGCCGGGAAGGACAGTGTGGTAACCATTGCCGATGAACAGGGAAATTTTACCATCAAAAATGTCAAAGCAAAGGATGCGAAAATCATCATCCGTTCCCCCAATTTTCGTCCTCTGGAACAGGATCTGGTATTTAAAAAAGATGTGGAGGTCAACCAGTTTAAGCTGGTGTATCGTCCCACCCGCATCATCGGGCGCGTGCTCTGTTCCGAAACGCATAAGCCGCTGCCCGGAGTGAAGGTTACCGAAATGGTGAGCGAGGTGAGTGTGCTGACCAACGAAAATGGGAAATTCGTGATTGATCGGGGATTGGATCCCGATCTGGAGCAGATTCTGTATTTTACCAAAACCAATTACAATCGAAAAGAAATGTCCGTTAAAGCCATTGCCCACCAGGATGTGGATGTGGGGGACGTGTTACTCACCCCTTTGCCCGGCTATGACCCCAGTTTGAATACCGCTGATGACAGTGAATTTAGTGTGGATGATCAGCGGACGCCCCTGGATGCCGCCGGGATTCAAAGTAGTGGACGGCTGGAATCTTTTCTGGTGAACAACGAACGGTTTACCTTTCAGCAATTCCAGCAATTACTAAACGAAATTCACCCCAATAATACAGAGAAAAATACCCGGGAAAATCTGGAATACTATATCCAGAAAGGCTGGATTGAGGAGATTGAACCGGGGCTCTACAAAAGTAATCGGTATAATCCCAATCCCTGATGAGGTACGGTATGAGACGATCTTTAAAATGGAAATGGTTAGGTCTGGTAATCTGGTTGGTTCTGTTTTATTCCTGTCAGGAGCGGTACCATATTGACTCGGCGTTTCCGGAACCGGACTTTGGCGTGGTGGAGAAATCGGAGAAAAAGCAGGATACCACCAGAGTTGCTGTGGAAACGCCCAAAAGTAAGCCGGAAGAAGGAAAAAAAGAAGCCGCAACCGATACTTCTACCGCGAAAAAAGAAGTGGTTCAAATGAAAAAACTCCCCGCGGTTCAACCTTCTTACGGAGAAATTCCCATTTCCTTAATCTTTAACACCAGCGAACCCATTAAGGGAAACATTCAAATTCTGTTACGCAACCGAGTTATCGCGGTAACCGATTCCAATCGGGCAGAAATTAAAATAAACAAAAATGATTGGAGCGAGTCGCTGCTTATCCATGCCGACTATTTTAAAGAAGCACGGATTCACCTGGATCCCACAGGTTCCCGGCACACGTTTACGGTAGATCTGGAACCGTTGATTTACCTGGTGCAGGTAAAAGCCTCCCAGAGCATTCCTCGATCCCAACTGGAAGGGGTGCAGATTTTCGTTAACAATGAGATGGTGGCGGAAACCGACGAAGAAGGACTGGCATCTCTGCGAATTCCCCATCCGGGTAAAGTCCGGTTAACCTTTTACAAAGCGGGATTGTTTGATCGTCAGAGTCTTACGCTGAATTTTACCGACATGGACGTGACCTACTCAGCGGTGCTTAAGCCGCGTCAGCACACTCTGGTGGTGAAGGTGATAGATGATAGTGGCCAGCCCATTCGAAATGTGTGGGTGGAGCTGGTGGGTGGTCGGGCACAAAACAAAGGTAAAACAGATTTAAACGGTCGGGTGGTGTTTAAACAATTTAATCTAATTCCCGGCGAACCGTACAAATTAACCATCTCTGCCCTGAATTACACCAATACCAATTTCACGTTTAGTGAAGAGAACCTGGATAACGAGCAAAATCCCGTGGTTCTTACCGTAACCATGCGTTATCCCTGTGTTATCCTCACCGATGTTCCCCAGGCACATATTCAGATTCTGGATATTCATGACCGGGTGATTACCGAAGGGACTTCTCCGTTAAAATTAGAATTGCGCAAGGGTTTGTACACTATCGTAGCCAGCGATGGCAAGCGCACCAGAAAAGAAAAATTAAATATTGCCAATGCAACTTCTCCCATTCGCAAAACCATTATTTTAAAGGATAAGTTCGAATATGCAAAGAAATGGATTGAAAGCCATCCCCAACAGGTGGTGCCAGAAGATGTAATCAGCATTCTAAAAGAAATCAAGCCTACGGAGCCTAATTTTAAAAATTCCCGCATGTATCTGGCTAAAATTTTCATTGATCAGGAACGCTATCGCGAAGCGGTAAAATCGTACAACGAGATTTTCGAAGCCGACCGGCAGTCGCAGTACAATCCCCAACTGCTTTTTCTGGCGGCGCAGGCGCGCCTGTTGTTAAGTGAGAAACTGAAACCCGGTTCTTCCAACTACGAGGTGGTACTCCGGGAAGCACTGGAAAAATACGCCGATATTGCCCAGGCGTATCTCTCAAAACTCCCTGTGAACAAACGCAAAGAGGTGTACATGGAGACCAAATTCCTGCGGGGAGAAATTGCCCAGCGCCTGTTCTTCTATTACCAGGGAAAGAATAAGTATGATCTGGCGCGGCAATATCGGGGGATTGCTCTGGACCATCTGGTGGAGTTTGTGCACGATTACGAAGCCCTGGATGCGAACCACACTTTAAAAACCGAATTTAAACAGAACTACCACCGGGCCAAAGAACTCATCAACACCATAAAATCCTCGGGAGTGTATTGATGGCAGCACGCAGAGAAAAGTGGCTGGTGCGAATTCTGGTGTTTCTGGTGATTCTCTCTCTGGGAGGGTGCTCTAAATCCTCAAACTCGGGAAAGCTGGAAACCTTCTACTTTTTTCAGCAGTTTCGCCTGAAAAATTACAACGATGTATTGGGGGAAGTGCTTGAATCAGACCTCTATCAACTCCCGGAGAATCGGTTACTCCCCGCTCTTATCAGTGCCTATCGGCAAACGCGCATGCTCTCTGTGTACCAGCAACTGGCAGATACCATGGCAACCCAGTTAATCCGGGCTTATGATGAGTATCGGAAATTAATGGAAGGGAATTTTTATCTGTTTTACAAAGCGCTGCTCTATCTGGAGATTGGGGAGCGTTCCCGGGCGGTGGAGGCATTGCAGCAGTTCCTGGATAAATCGGGTGGGGATACCGCGTTTGGGCATCTGGCGCAAAAAACCATCGCACTCCTGACGGGTCATCTTCCGCTTGAAGCCTATTGGACACAATTCTCCCGGCAATCCCGGCTGTTTCCCCTCACCCTGTCGGTGTGCATGGCCGATTCGCAGTTGTGGCGACAGGTGAAACAGATTCCCGCTATCCGGGAAACAGCTCCTCCCGTAGCAGAATTGTTACAGGGAATGGAGAAAGAAGATGGGTACCGCATCTGGGAAGCATTCCAGCAATTGCATATTTCCGAGCCGATTTATCAGGAAGAAATTTCGCGCTCCCGAGACGCCCGGGAAAAATTGTTCAAGCGTTTTTACAATCCCGCTCAATACCGCCTGATGTTTCAGGTGTATCGGCATCTGTTCCATGGGTTGGCTACAGAGTGGCTGCGCCGGGATTTAATCCAGCTCAGTGCTCAGGGGGATACCACCCGGGCAGACCGTCTTTTTTACCTGAATCTGGAGTTGGCGCGCAGTTACCAGCTGGGCCTGGCAGACGTGAGCCGCAATTTGTTCCAGATTTTGCCTGCCCTGGCGCGCACACCCTTTCAGCGCAAGCTGGTTCAGGTGTATCAGGAAGCTTTTTCTTACACTCAAGGGAAAAAAGAATTTGGCGACCCGCGCCTCCCGGAGCATTACCATCCGTTTATGCAGGCGTTGCTGGATGCCTGCCGAAGTAAAGAGCTCAGCAGCGTCGGTATCTTTTTCACCGAAAAAACACTGGAAGACATCCGCCGCCGTCTGGATCGCTTCGCCCGGGACGAGCCGGTGCAGGAGTACGCTTTGTGCTACACGGGATTAACCGATTTGCATTTGCACCGCTGGAAAGGTGCCATGATTTATTTGAATTATCCCGTCAAAAAGGGATTCGATATTCTGGAAAATGACCCGCTGATTCTCACCTATCTCATCTGGGCGCTCTGGAACGAAAAAAGCCAGATGAGCGAGTGCAACTGGATTTTAAGCGAATTGAACAGGGAATTCTCTTACACAGAAG
>JALXCH010000369.1 GCA_026991005.1 Calditrichia bacterium
GCGCGTCCAGGCAACAATGCGATGCCAGGAAGTCGTTTCCTGTAAATTTCCATCCCGGTCTTTGTAGGAATAGTTCGTTGCCAAACTGAAATTAGCCACGGCGTTTCCACTGGGGGCATAACGCACTTCGGGATCCCCACCCAAACGTCCAATTAAAACTACTTTGTTAACCGTTCCACGAGACATTGCAATCCTCCCTTATATTTTATTGCGATTTCCAGTAAATTTTAACATTTTTTAAGATTAAATACAATAGATTTTACGGGCATTTTCAACACTATTTATTTTTTGCTTAACCATTTTAAAGGATTCAATGGCTTATTGTTCCCATACACTTCAAAATGAAGTTTGGGACCTTCCAGGGAACCGGATTCACCCACCGTACCAATCACCGTTCCGCCCTCTACAAATTCATCCCTGTTCACCAGAACCTGATCCAGATGTGAATACACGGTATAATATCCATCATTGTGGTCAATGATTATTGTATTTCCAAATCCGCTTAAATACGTAATTAAACTGACAACTCCGGAAAATACACAACGCACCTGAGTACCTAAAGGTGCTCGAATATCGATTCCGGTGTTATTCAATACCGTTTTCAATCGGGGATTTCGGTAGCGGCCAAATTTATGAAGTATTTTACCCCGCACCGGCCAATTTAAGCGTCCTTTGTTCCGGGCAAAACTTCCGGTTAATTTCTCCCACTTAATTTTGGTTTTAGTTTCGTAACTACGGTGAGGTCGTTCTTTTTCCAGAGAGGCCAGAAGCTTCCTTAACTTCTCCAGACTTCGTTTCTTATTTTCAAGTGATTTTTTTAACAGTTGTTTGTTCCGGGTAATTTTCCGCACCAGCAACGACTTTGTTTTGCGCTGCTTTCTCAAACGTTCCTCTTCCCGGTTAAGCTCGTCCAGCAACCGTTGCTTCTCTGCAACCTCGTCATCCAGTTTCCGCTTCCGTTTCATCAGTTCGGCATTCAATCGCTTCAAAGTTTCGTAATTCTTACGTTCTGCATTAGCCACAAGTTGAAAATAACGCTGGCGCATCAAAACCGAATGGAAATTCCTTGCCCCCAGAATCCAATCCAGGTGTTTCCCCCGCTGGTATTTATAGGCAAAAACAACTTCCCGGGAGAAAACCGCTTCCAGCCGTTTTTTCTTCCGCTGAAGGGAATCAATCTGAGTTTCCAGTAAATGAATGTTCTTCTTTCTCTGGTCAATTTCTTCCTGATAGAGACGGGTCTTCTGGTGAATTAGTGTAATTTGACGATCCAGCTTATCCAGATAAGCACTTTCGGTACGCAGTTTGTTTTCAGTAGCATCCAGTTCTTTCTCCAGATCCTGGATCTCTTTTTCAATCCGGGCGAGTTTTTTCTGGAGGGATTCTACGTTTTGAGTAAAACCAGGCTGTGCAGCCGCCAACAAAAGCAGGATCACTCCCACGAACATCAAATTTCGACGGCTAATGACGATCATTCCCACCCCTGAAAGAAATACCCCACAAGTGGGTTTCACCTAATTGAAAATGATATTGCAGTGCATAATGTAACCGGACATTTCTCTGCTGGAAAACCACCCCCAGCGAAGGAACCCCCGGATAACTCTGGAAACCGCTCTGCAGGAAAAAATGGGAATTAATCCGGAAATCGAAACCCACCAGCACATTCACCGGAAATCGCTCCTCCTTTTGAACCACCCCGGTGAATACAACCTGATTCGAAATGCGAACGACCATCCCCAGGTTCATCTCGGTAGGGATTTCGTGCTGATATCCGTTGAGTGCCGGTTGGTTAATATTCCCGACAACCATCGAAAAAGTGAGTGGATGCCAGGGCGAATACCGCAATCCCACATCTATCCCAAAAGCTGCTGCACTTCCATATTTTTTAATCTTCAAATAATAATTTTTCACATTCAATCCCACTTGTAACACACCATTCCAAAACGCGCGCGAAACATTGAATCCCACCGTTGCTTCCCGGTAAAGGGTATTTCCGAAACTCCCCACCATTAATCCGGTAGACCAGCCTTTCCAGCCCGGGAAGTTAGCCACCAGGGAAGCATCATTCAAAACAGAAAAATTAAATGGTTTAAAATAGGAGATTCCGATTTGAAAGGAAGCTCCGGAAGAGGCGGCGGGATTCCACATAAAACCAACCGAATTCTCCCCCGCTCGGGAAGAAGCCAGATTTCCTCCTGTAAACACATCCATGCCCGTTAGGTCGAAAGCAGCCATCCCTTGCCACGCCAGAACCAGCAAAACAAGGATGACTGTGAACTTCATGAGGCCTCTTTATTGGGTTGGTGTTGGCGATAGGGAAACAGCTTCTCCAGAATTTTATTTCGTTCGATAATCAGCGCTTCCTGAAGAACACTACTCACATCAATACGCTCAATTAGAGTCTGGCTAAAAGAAGAAAGATTTTTTTTGGCCAGTTGCATAATCTGCTCCTGTTCTTCGGGGGCGAGAGCCTCGAAGCGCTGCTGATAATAAGTTCTTTTTAAGCGTGTTTCGTGATTATCTCGAATGAATTCCTCCACAAAATTTTGATAATCGAACGCTCCAATGGAATTGGGTGCATACTCAAAGATGGTTTGACCATAAGCGGAGGCTTCTTTTAAGGTCACATTCTGCCGAATGAAGGCATTGAAGAGCTTGTGAGGGAAATTGCGCTTCAGGATTTTATAAACCTCTCGACTATGATTGGTGCGAAAATCGCACATGGTCATCAGCACCCCGCAAAAATTGAGAGAATGATTTAATTTTTCCTTCACCATTCGATAAGTTTCGTAAAGGGGTTTAATGGCCTTCATGGGGAAGAATTCCGGGGCGACCACCAGAATAAAGTCGGTAGAAGCGGCCAGGGCATTTATGGAAAACAATCCCAGTGCAGGAGGGCAGTCAATTAAAATATAATCATAATTTTGCATCACCGGAGCTAGGGCATCTCGCAATAAAAATTCCCGGGAAAAAGAATGATAAAGGGTAAGCTCCGCACCCGCCGTTTCCAGATTGTTGGGCAACAGATGCAGATTCTCGCTGCGTTTTAACACGACTTCGTCGAACTCCGCTTTTCCCTGAAAGAGATGGAGAATGGTAAGCTCCAGTGCTTCGCTATTGTAGCCCAGATGCTGAGTGAGGTTCCCCTGGGGATCCATATCCACACACAGCACCCGATATCCCTGTTGCGAGAGGTATCCAGCCACATTGGCCGTGGTGGTGGTTTTTCCACATCCTCCCTTTTGAATGATAAATGAAACAACCCTGGTCATAATCTCACCATCTTTCCTGATGTTTTCTTTATTGAAGCAATTTCACTTATTAAAATTTATGCGGTTTCTTAATTTTGAGCATGACCCTGGTCACAGTACGAAAAATTAATTATCCGCACGATTTCCACACGCAAAGACTCTCAGGAATCTCGGTCAGGGATTTATTGTTTTTTTATTTATCCTGAAAAATTTTTTCTATAAAAATCAGGAGAAAGAGCAACATTGCGCAATGGGTTTCTATGCTTTATTTACGGTTTTTCAAAGATAAACAAATGTAGTGAGAGATGCCACTTAAAAAAGGTTCCCTCAGGGCTTTTGCAGCATGAAGAGGCGTAAATCGGCCAATTTGGGTGAAAGGGAATGGAAATAGGGAGGGATAGTCAGGATTTTGCCGGGGATATGGTGTTGTTGTTGGAAATCAAAAAAATCCTGCTGGTCGCGGGAGCCTTTCCAGGCCAGGAGTTTTCCCCCTTTTTTCAGCAGGGGACCACTGAGTTCCCACAACATTGCCAGATTCCCCACCGCGCGAGCGGTTACCATTCCCACCGATTCAATCAAATTAAGCCGGGTAGCTTCTTCCGTGTTGAGTCGTACATTTAATACCAGACAGCGCCCCAACCCCAGCTCCCGGATCACCCGTTTTAAAAAAAGCGTTTTTTTGCGCACCGAATCCACCAGAATCATCTCCAGGTCTGGGCGCACAATTTTCCAGGGAATTCCCGGGAGTCCCCCACCGCTGCCCAGGTCCAGCACCGCTTCTCCCACTGGAAGCGAAATAAGCTGCAGAGCAACCAGAGAAGGGACGATGTGGTAGGAAAAAATGCGGGATTCGTCCTTTCGGGAAACCAGGTGGATCCGTTGATTAAACTCTCGGAGTAATTTTTCGTAGCGACGTAAGGCTTCTTGCTGGGAGGGAGGAAATTGCGTTAGAAATTGTTCTATTTCTGGAGTGACAACCTTTTCCATGGAGCATCCCACCGTTTCACGTGAAACAAACCCCCACCCTCACTCCGACAACGTTTCACGTGAAACGTTACTTGGTGAGCGATGGTATTTTTCCAGATAAATCATCAAAATGGTAATATCACTATGCCGCACCCCGGAGATGCGGCTGGCCTGCCCCAGGGAGCGGGGACGCACCTGCATCAACTTCTCTCGACTCTCCGCAGAGAGCGAAGGAATCGCTGTGTAATCGAAGTCTGGGGGAATTTCCTGGTGCTCCACTTTTTTGAATTTCTCCACCAGCTCCTCCTGGCGCCGAATGTACCCTTCGTATTTGGTCAAAAACTCCACATGAATCAGCTCTTCTTCCCGGAAATCTTCCGTTACCCCCACCAGGGTCAGCAGGTCGCGCAGTTTTACCTCGGGACGCTTTAACACCTGCTTCATCGGCAGGGTCTGAGAGATAGTTGCGGTGCCGACCTGACGCGCATACGGGTTAAAAAGCTCCGGAGTAAGATGATGCCGCTCCACCTCTCCAAACAAGCGGGTAATCCGTTCCCGTTTTTGCAGCATCTTTTCGTAAACCGCTTCCGGCAACAACCCGATGCGGTGCCCAATCTCCATCAATCGCAAATCGGCATTGTCGTGCCTTAAAAGCAAACGAAATTCCGCCCGGGAGGTAAACATTCGGTACGGCTCCAGAATGGTTTTGTTGATAAGATCGTCGATAAGCACCCCGATGTAAGCCTGAGAACGATCCAGGATCAGGGGCGGTTCGCCTTTGATTTTCAGCGCGGCGTTAATCCCCGCCATAAGCCCCTGCGCTGCCGCCTCCTCGTACCCGGAGGTACCGTTAATCTGGCCCGCAAAATACAACCCCTCCACCAGGTGGGTTTCCATGGTGTGCTGAATTTGATACGATGGGAAGAAATCGTATTCGATGGCATAACCCAAACGGATAATTTTTGCCCGCTCCAACCCGGGGACCGAGTGCAGGGAGCGAATCTGCACATCCTCAGGCAGACTGGTGGCAAACCCGTTCACATACAC
>JALXCH010000370.1 GCA_026991005.1 Calditrichia bacterium
ATTCGGGATGGAACTGACATCCCACAAAATAAGGATGATCTTTTAATTCAATCATTTCCACCAGGTTCCCATCGGGAGAAAGACCACTCAAGACCATCCCCTTTTCCTGCAGAACGCGCCGGTAAGCATTGTTCACTTCGTAACGGTGACGATGGCGCTCGTGAATCAACGTTCTCCCGTAAATCCGGTGCGCACGCGTGCCCTTGTTAATAACGCAGGGATAAGCACCCAGTCGCATGGTGCCTCCCATTTCTTTCACCGTTTTTTGATCCTCCATGATGTGAATGACGGGATGGGGTGTATGGGGATTAAACTCCAGACTGTTTGCATCTTTGAGATGGCAGACATTACGGGCAAATTCAATTACGGCGCACTGCAACCCCAGGCAGATACCGAAAAAAGGAATTTTCTGTTCGCGGGCATAGCGAATCGCTGCCAGCTTCCCTTCAATTCCCCGATCACCAAATCCACCGGGAATCAGAATCCCGCACACATCGGAGAAAAATTTCTCCGGGCCTTCTTTTTCCACCTCTTCGGAATCCACCCATTTCAGATTTACCCGGGCATCATTCACCACACCGGCATGGACAAACGCTTCGGCGATACTCTTATAGGCATCCTTCAATTTCACATATTTACCGCAAATAGCGATGGTTACCTTCCGGGAAGGTTTTTTTATTTTTTCTACTTTGGTTTTCAGGGAATCCAGATTGGGCGGCGGAGTGTTCAGGTGAAGCTGCCGTACCACCAGCTCATCTAATCCCTGAGCAGCAAAGCGTAAGGGCACCTCGTAAATGGTGCTCACATCGATGGCTTCAATGACGCGTTCCGTGCGAACGTTACAAAAAAGAGCAATTTTCTCTTTGAGGGATTTATGAAGTTTACGGTCGGAGCGACAGAGTAGAAAATCGGGTTGAATACCGATTTCTCGCAGCCGCATTACGCTGTGTTGAGTGGGTTTGGTTTTGGATTCTCCCGCCGAGGCAATATAGGGCACCAGCGTTAGATGCATGGTGAGGGCATTTTCCGGACCCACTTCCAGAGAAAACTGGCGAATGGCTTCCAGGAACGGAAGACTTTCGATGTCGCCCACGGTACCACCTACTTCCACAATAACCACCTGTGCCGCCGTTGTTTCCGCCAGAGAAATGATTCGCTGTTTGATCTCATCGGTGATGTGCGGAATCACCTGGACCGTAGCTCCCAGATAATCGCCCCGCCGCTCTTTGGAAATCACCGTGTTGTAAATCTGGCCGGTAGTAACATTGTTCATGCGGGACATATTTTCGTCGATGAACCGTTCGTAATGCCCCAGGTCCAGATCTGTTTCTGCTCCGTCATCGGTGACATACACTTCCCCATGCTGGTAGGGATTCATGGTTCCAGGATCCACATTGATATAGGGATCCATCTTCATAATGGTTACCTTCAATCCGCGGGATTTTAACAGATAACCCAGCGATGCACAGGCAATTCCTTTGCCCAGCGAGGAAACCACACCACCTGTAATGAAAATAAATTTTGTACCTTCTGGAATCCGTTTACCCAATTTCATTCCTTTCTAACAATTTCTCCACCTTCTCAACATCTTCCGGCGTATCCACTCCAACGGAGGGAAAAGCCGCCGGAAACACCCGAATGGGATATCCCTGATGCAAAATTCGCAGTTGTTCCAGTTGCTCCGCTTTTTCCGGAGGTGCCGGTTCCCACTGGAGGTATTTTAACAAAAAATCCCGGCGAAAGAGGTACACCCCCAGATGTTGAAACAGCATCGGTAGCGGATGGAACGGTTCATCCCGAAAATAAGGGATAGGACTGCGCGAGAAATACAGGGCATCTCCCAGACGATTGGTTAGCACTTTAACCACGTGAGGATCTCGCCAGAGAGCTTCCTCCTGAAGAGGATATCCCAGGGTGGCCACAGCAATGGCCTCATCCTGTTGGATGGCCAGAATAGCGGCATCAATAGCCCGGACGTCCACCAGGGGTTCATCCCCCTGAAGATTCACCACAATATCGCTTTCCCACTGACGCGCCACCCAACCCACCCGGTCGCTTCCGCTGGGTAAATCGGATGGCGTAAGGAGCGCTTCTCCGCCCTGTTTCCGGATCACCTCTACGACCCGTTCGTCATCGGTGGCCACCACCACCGCATCTGCCTGGCGGATTTGTCGGGCTTTGCGCCAGACCCACACAATGAGGGGATCTCCCGCAATGGAAACAAGGGGCTTCCCCGGTAAACGCGAGGAAGCGTAGCGTGCCGGAATGATGACTACCGTTCTCTTCATTTACGAATCACCCTGGGAACCCGAAAGAAACCTCCTTGCCGATCGGGAGCATTGCGTAATGCCTCTTCTACTGGAAGAGAAGGTTGAGGTTCATCCGGACGCATAGCCTGCACCGGGCCACCGGGATGTTCCAGCGGTTCAACGCCGGTGGTATCCACTTCTTCCAGCTGACGCACATATTCCAGAATGTGTTCCAGTTCAGTGGCAATTTTTTGCTTCTCTTCCGGAGTAAATTCCAGCGCCGCCAGGTGCGCCAGATGCTCCACTTCCTGCAAGGATACTTTCATGATCTTAAGTATTTTTTCAGAAAAAAATAAAGCGGCATTCTTTTACGGATGCCACGCAAAAATAAATAATTCACCCTTTAAAAACAATACGAAAAAAACCAATATGGTTTTGGTGCTTTCTTCCCGAAACCCCATGCTGGAGGGTTACTGATTTTGCGACTACAAAAGCTTCTAAAAATTCAAACCACGAATTAAAAGAATTGATATTTGCCCACGAATCACACGAATAAACACGAATGAAAAAAAAGAAATGATTAGATTGTGTAAAAATTCTCTTAATCATTTGGAATTTGGAATTTGATGCTTGTTATTTGAGACTTGGAATTTGTTTTTTGTTAATTGGGATTTGTTATTTGGAATTTTGTTTGTGATTTGGAATTTGTCAATTGGAATTTGTTACAATAATTAGAAAAAATATTTTTTAACCGGATACTCCAGGTGGTCGGAATAGATTCTTAGGATTTAAAAACTATCGGCTGGCAGGGGATGAGTTCACGGAGTGGACGACAGAATTTAGCCCATGGCCTTCAGCCATGGGAAGGTGAATTCCACCCACCATTTTAAGTCCTGTAAAGACGACAGAAATAATTTTGAAATTTGAATTAAGAATTTTGAATTGGGTTTTAAAATTATCGAGATCACCGGAATCAATAAAACCACGAATTGTACGGATGGAAACTTACCCACGAATTATTAACCACGAATCACACGAATATGCACGAATTAATAATAAGGAAAATATTAGATTCGGAAAGAATCTATTAAATTATCGGAATTTGGAATTTGTTGTTTGGGATTGGAAATTTGGGATTTGTAGTTTAGAATTTCGTATTGATAATTTTAGAGTACCATCTCAAGCTGTATTATTTTGATACGAAGAAAGATTATTCCATGTAATGCAGAAGAGATTCTTCACTCCGCTAACGCTCCGCTCAGAATGACAAGATGTGGCTCACCTCAAGAGAGCCAGGCAATAAGGCTTGTTCAATTCATCCGCCACCCCGTAATCATTAACCACGAATCACACAAAAAAGCACTTAACCACGAATAACACGAATAAGCACGAATGAAAAATAATGATTGAATTAGGAAAAAAAGAATATGTTAAACCATTTAGGATTTGTGATGTGGAGTTCGTTTTTTTGTTGTTTTTGATTTGGAATTTGTTATCTGGAATTTGAGCTTTTGCTGCGCTCGTTGCGATCGCCGCGGTTTTTTTTTGACATTTGGAATTTGGAATTTGTCTTTTGTGATTTGGGATTTGCAATTTGGAATTTATTTCTTGTGATTTGGGATTTGTTGTTTGAAATTTTTTATTCAAATTCTTTTTCTAATAGCGACAGAATTCGCTGAACAGACTGCCGGGTGGAAAACCGCCGGGGGAAGCCCGGTAACTGCCTTGCCCGGGCAATTTCTTCGCCCAATTTCAATCCAAACTGACTGGCAGCATGGAACCAGCCGTGCTTGCGGTAGCGCCAGGCCAGGTACTCCTGCTCCGTTTGCCCCGGGGTGGGGATAAACAGAGCGCGTTTTCCCAGTTCCGCCAGCTCCATCACCGTGCTGTAACCGGAACGGCTCACAATTAGCTGGCTGCGGTTGAACAATTCGCCCATGCGGTGACGGGAGAGGTGAGGATAAATCACCGTGCCATCGGGTAAATGCTCCGGAGAGGTTTCTTCCGGTTTTCCCAGCAGAACCACTTTCCGACCGGGAATCTCCCCAAGCTGCCTCCGCACAATTTTTTCCAGAATCGTGCGTTGTGGCTCGGGACCGGAAATGGAGATCAGCACATCAATGGGTGCTCCTGCGGTTGTTTCCACCGGTAAACTGGAGAGAATGCCGGTAAAATAAATTGGGATACTCTCTTTCACCCGGGTTAGTCTGCCCGTCAGGATGCCACCGCTCTGCGGCGAATTGCGTTCGTCCGGTACCAGCACTGCCCCGTAGCGCTTCCCAAAAAAGCGGTTAAACGCCACACCCACCCTTTCCAGACGGCGAAAAGGAGCAGGAGCAATGAACCGCAACTGATGAATGAGAAGATACGAAGGTAATCCCGGGAGATAGCAGCCATAGCGATGGTCCGAAATTACCCCATGTAGAGGAAACCGACGCTGGTACTGCTGCAAAACGTGATGTTCTTTCCGAATTTTCTTCATCAAAGCGGGAAGCCGCAGCAACAGTGCCGCAGGCTGTGCCCCTTTTTCGGAGTAAGTCAAATTGTAGTCCGGAAGCTCCAGAAAATGCGCTTCCGGAAGTTCCTGCCGCAAAAATATCAGCGCCCGTCCGGAACTTCCCACCGTCACCCGATAGCCTTGCTGCAACAGCGCCTGAATCACCGGTAAACTGCGCGTGGCGTGCCCTAACCCCATATTCAGCACGGCATAAAAAATATGTCGCCTTTCCGTATTCACGGCAACTTCCCGGATTATCGTTTCCTCACTATTTCAGATTTCGTGTTATTCCACCGGAAGGGTAATAACAAATGTAGTTCCCTGGCCGGGCTGGCTGTGTACTGTGATATTCCCCTGGTGATTCTGAATAATGTTGTACACAATCGACAGTCCCAGTCCCATCCCTTTGCCCACCTCTTTCGTGGTGAAAAACGGATCGAAAATGCGGGAGAGGTTTTCCGGTTCAATTCCGCTGCCATTGTCCTGAATTTCGCACCGAAG
>JALXCH010000371.1 GCA_026991005.1 Calditrichia bacterium
TCCTCCAATAATACAGGTCGCTTTCTCTCGGAAATAGTTTTACACTCCTCCTGATGCTCTAGTGCTCCTGTAAAAAATAAATTGTAACATGGGATGTTGGAAAGGGAATAATAAAGTACTAAAAAAAGGGAAAGCATTGCTTTTTTGATATTGCAGATTCAACCGTATCCTCATAAAACCTGTTTTTACTTGATACAACATCACTCTCCATTAAAAAAGGACAGGGTTCTCCCCGGGGATGGGAGAACCCTGTTAATTACAATTTATTTCACCAGCATCATCTTTGTGAGGCGTTGTTCGTTATCCGCTTTTACCCGCAGGATGTACACACCACTGGGTTGGCTGCTGGCATCCCAGGTTAGCTTGTATTCACCGGGAGTCAGAACGCCATGATGCAAATTGGCTACCTTTTCGCCCAGTACGTTAAAGACGGTTACATCCACATTGGCTTTTTTATTCAACAGGAAGCGAATGTTGGTTTGCGGGTTAAAGGGATTGGGATAATTCTGGAAAAGCGTAAAGCTGCTAGGTACGGTGTTGTCGTTTTGTTCGATGCTGTTCCAGGGACCCGGGAAGTTTTTGGCTTCGGCCAGATAGTACCACTGCACATGGTCTGCCAGCATTGAAACCGGCGGGGGCAGAGGTCGAGATAGATCAGCAATCATGAAACCAATGTAAGTTTTTCCGTTATCCGTCTCGGACCATTTCGTCCGGGTAGAAAGCCGCACACCGTACACACACACACTGCTATCTTTGACCACATGGAGGGGTTCCGACCAGGTAACACCACCATCCTTGGAAATGGCTGCCCAGAGGTCCAGATTGAAATCATCATCATTTTCCCGTCGTGGTATTGGAGAAGGGGTTAAATCGGTGCGATCCCGATCCACCCAGGCTGCATAGAGATTCCCCTGATCGTCGTAACCCAGGTCAATTTCGTTGGTAAAGGTGTAATTGCCCACAGAGTCGCCTTCCAGGAAACCGGCAGGCCAATAAATACGGCTCATCTGCCAGGTCTGGCCGCTATCGGCACTCCACAAATGCCAGAAACCGGACCATTCAGGATGCGGATAATATCCACCACTGGCAGCCGGGACACCCCAGCCCAAGGTTCCAGCAAAGTGAATCACATTATCCGGAGTGACAATCATATCAAAATCGTAGGTAAACAACAGGGTAGCCGGACCCACATAGTAGGTACCCGTTTCGGGATTAATAATCGAGTCGGCCAGGGTGATCTGATCGGGAATTCCCAGGTCGCTCCATTCAAAACGCACCGGGGTATTCCAGGTCTGGCCATAATCATAGGTAGTACACAAAATCACCTTAAAATCCTGATCCGGAGCACCGACATAGCGTCCGGTGGACATCCAGGCACCAAAGCCGCCCGTTCCCCAATAGAAAATAGGATTATTCATTTCGAATAGAGTGTTGGGCCAATTTACCACCGTAGCATCAAATGTCCAGGTACTTAAATCTGTGCTGGTACCATGCGTCCAGGTGAAATCGCCATTATTTAAATGGCATTCCCACACACCACCATAGTGGTAAGTTCCACTGGCATCTTTCACCACAGAACTACTTCCCAGCCATAAACCACCAACGCCTGTTCCGGGATTGGGGGAAACATTAACGGGGTTAATAAAACCGCCGGCAAAAGGTCCCCAACCAAACAGGTCGAAACTAATGTACCCTTCAGATTGTTCGGTAGGTGGCATTCCCGACATATACTGGTTCCAGACCGGAACCGGACCCAGATCCGTGGCCACAAAACTGGGATAACGTCCACCAATTCCTGGAGGACTCAGATTGTTGATATAATCAAAGAATGTCATATTGTTGTAGGCAAATCCCGCATTTGCATCCAGTTCCATCACACCGATAATTCCGGTGTTGGGATCGCCCGGTACATATTTGCGGTAGCATGCTCCGTACCACCCATTACCGGAAGCATCCTCGGCATAATCCACCGAATGCATCTGACTGACATACCAGCCATAGCCATTACGAGCCGAGTCGAAGAGCACCGAATTCATCAGGGTTGGTGCACCCATGGTACCTCTGGTGACTTCGGAATTTGCCAGAGGCCGATCCATCGGCTGCGGCGCTTTGGCTTGAATTTTCATTTTGTACGGTACAAACTTGGTTGTGGTAGCTCCCGAAAAACCAACCCACAAAACTACCAGGGCGAGAGCTAATAATGGTAGTACCCGTAACCTCATAATGACCTCCTTACAATTAATTATGAATGGTTTGATTAGTTAAAACAATTTTGCTACCCCAAGGTACCAATTTTTTTTAAATATAAAAATTGTTCGGAATTAATCAAGTAATTTGTTAAAAATTAACCACAGAATAACACCTCCTGCCGAATCACACCATATTTATTTTTAATGTATTACGAAACAACTTCAATTTTCCCGTCAACCATTTTTATTTTATCAAAGATTTTTTTCAGAAACCGCCTGGAACGCAGTGGGAAGGTAATAGTATTGCTGGACCAATTGCACGATATTCAAACAATTCCTTTAAAACGAAACTGTTTTCTCACCAATAAGCCGCTCTACCCTTTAAGTTATTCATTCAACAATCCCGGATAATATTCTCCAATTTTCTGCAAAACATCGTTTCCTATATCCGTAAATTCCACACCGACCCGGTATTCCTCCTCACCGATTTTTTCCACATGGCGGACTTTTCCCTGAATGTGAATCACATCATCTCCCACAGCCAGATGCAAGCGTACCGGTGCATCAACCGGGAAAGCCTGGCGGTCGGTAATCTGAATGCCCGTGCGGCTTAAATTTTCGCTCAGTGCCATCCCGGATAATATCACTTGCTCTTGCTCGTTTAATACATCATACGAAATAAAGTGCCTGGCATCGATACGAGAGGACTTTCGCATATCCTGACTCATGGAGTCCTCTTTTATGATTTATTTACAATATATTCTCGAATTCTGGGAGATAAAAATATTTTCTCCGTGTCGAGCTCTTTAAGCTGAGAAAGCAACAACTCAATTTTTTGCTCCATCGTCTGATGTTTGTTAACAAAAAAATAAGGAGCACCTTCCACCAGGCAATATCCTCCACGAAACCGTCCCGGTTCGACACGCACAGTAATTCCCAGCTTCCCGTAAACCTCGCACAATTCCTCAAATAATTGCTGCTGTTCCTGGGTTATTTTCTCGGAATATTTCCGCTTCTTTCTTTTCTTATAAGTATTCATCCAGACCATTCTTTTTGAGTTCTTCCACAACCTCCTTCACATCCTGACTCCGGCTCCGGCGGGTAATGAGCAAGGCATCTCCGGTATCCACAATAATTAAATTGTGAACGCCTACCAATGCAACTAATTTATCAGGAGCAAACACATAATTTTCTCCGGAATCCACCGAAATTAAATGGCGGGTTTCGCCAGCATTTTTGTTTTTGTCCTTGGCGGATATCTCGTAAACCACTTCCCAGCTTCCCACATCATTCCAGCCCATGTCCGTAGGAATCACATAAACGTTCTCCGCCGTCTGCATCACCCCGTAATCAATGGAGATTCCCCGAATTCGCCGATACACATCTTCCACCACTTCCATTAACGATGGTTTACCCCAGTGCTGCTTGATTTCGTTCAACCCTTCATGGAGTTCGGGAAGCTTTTCCTCAATTTCCTTTAAAATAGTTGAGGCACGCCAGATAAACATTCCGCTGTTCCAGTAAAAATCGCCGCTTTCCAGAAACCGTTCGGCTGTTTCTCGATTGGGCTTTTCGGCAAATGTTTTTACCCGGTAAATGTTGTGATTATTGAACGAACTAACCATTTCTCCCCGTTGAATGTATCCGTAGCCGGTAGCCGGATAGGAAGGTTCAATTCCCAGTGTAATCAAACCTCCGGAACTGTGAGCAAATTCGACCGCGTGCTGAATAACCTGCTGGAATTCCGAGACCTTTTTCACCAGATGATCTGCAGGCAACACTACCATCACTCCTTCGGCATCCACCTGTTGAATACGCGATGCCGCCAGGCCAATGCAGGGTGCAGTATTCCGCCCAAACGGTTCCAGAATAAAATTCTCGTCGCTCAGTTCCGGTAACTGCTGGTGAATGATCTCTTTCTGATCTCGATTGGTTACAATGAGCACATTTTCCGGTTTCACCAGTCCCTGCAATCGTCGGTAAGTGGCCTGGATCATGGTTTCGTGATCGATAATATTTAAAACCTGCTTGGGATTTTTAGCACGACTGCGAGGCCAAAAACGTGTCCCCACTCCTCCCGCCATTAGTACCGCATAAACGTTCATATACAATTCCCTCTTATTTCTCGTCCAGATTTAACAACTTGCCATATTCCTTAATTCGTTCTTTTACTAAAGGATGATCGGGTATTTCTTTACGGACAGCCATTAAATATAAACGGGCTGCCTGGTAATTTTTCTGATGCACATAAGCATCAATGAGGTTCAACCAGGGCGCAACCGAGCCGGGATTAATTTTTAAAGCGGCTTTGAAATGAGAAATAGCTTTGTCGTATTGCCCCAGGGTATCCAGAATGTACCCCAGATTATTGTGTGCCTGAGGATGTTGAGGATTTTTCTGGAGCGCTTTCTTCAAACAATAAAGTGCGCTGTCCGTTTCTCCGTAATAAAAATATGCGACCCCCAGATTATTCCAGGCATCCACATAATTGCTATCGATGGCCAGCGCTTTTTTATATAATTGAATCTGTAACTCCAGACTATCTTTGTGGGCGGCATCTTCAAAAATTTCCCAGGCAGATATTTTCAACCTTCCGTTTAAAATATCCCGGGTCTTATCGCGATTTAGCTTGGCCTGATGATAATTGGGATTTACTTCGAGCGCTTTATTGAAATATTTTAACGCCTGGGGATACTTGCCTTGAAGGAAATACATATATCCCAAATTATTCCAGGCCTGATAGTAAGCGGTATCTTTTTCCACAGCGCGGGAAAAATAATAGATGGCACTATCCAGCTTTCCGCTCCGGTGATAAGCCAGTCCCACAAAATTGTACACTTCCGCGTCATCCGGAATGTACTGCAGGGCCTTTTTCCATTTTTGAATTGCTTGAGGGTACTGCTTTGCCTGATAGAAATCTATTCCATCGCTAACGTAATTTTCGGCAAGGATTGCTTTTTCTTCTTCGCTGAGTTCCGGGGGTTTTCTTTTGAATAGATGGGTACAACCAATGAAGAGGAAATAAAACGCAAGTGCGAAAA
>JALXCH010000372.1 GCA_026991005.1 Calditrichia bacterium
CTGATCGGCATAAAATATGATGGGTTTTTTGGTGGAAAATTGGTGATTCATATCCCGGGAATGGCGGAAATACCAGCGCTCTGCCATGCGGGCCGCATCGCGGGTTACCACCTCTTCCCGGGGATAATAATAAATCTCGAAATGCTCCCCGTGCATCACCCGAAAATCAAAATGTTCGTACTGCACTTTATTGCGACCAAAGTATTGCGCCTGGAGGGAGGTAAGAAAAAAGACAAAAATTAAAATGAAAACATTCGCAAACACTTCCCGGATATTTCGCAGTTTCACCTGTCCCATGATTTACTCCCAGTTTAACTTTTCCACTACCAAAAAATAATACAGAATAGCGTTTTTTAAATTTTTTCATTGTGAAAAATGTTCCAATGTGCAAGTTGTAGAATCAGGGAAATAGGGTAGATAAGGGAAATAGGGGAAATAAGGGAAATAGGGAAATAGGGAAATAGGGAAATAGGGAAATAGGGGTATAAAGCATAGGGGCATAAAGCATAAGGGCATAAGGGCATAGGGGCATAGGGGCATAGGGAATAGAAGAAAGTTTACACGTATATATCTATTTTCCTCTTTATCCTTAGCTACTTGTATTTTCTGGAACCTATTATTTCGTTACAATTGGAAGTGAGATGGTAAAGCGTGTTCCCCGATTGGGGGTACTTTCGCATACGATGGTTCCTCCGTGAGCTTCCACAATGGATTTCACGATGGCCAAGCCCAGCCCAATTCCATTTTTTTTGTGGTGGGAATAAAACGGTTCAAATATGTGGGGGAGAGCTTCGGGAGCAATACCAGGACCATTATCTTCCACTACGATATGAAATGCTCCCTCTTTTACAAATGTTTCGATGACAATCAACGGTTTTCGGGGAGAAAGGGACTGTCGCATGGCTTCCTGGGCGTTTTTTATTAGATTTAGCAAAACGCGTTGCATCCGGGTGACATCCACCTGCACTAATTCCTCACTTTCCAAGGTTTGAACCCGCGTATTAATATCCACATTTTCCAGGTAGGTGCGGATGCGCGATTCAATTGCAGACCAGAATTCATTGAGGGAAATAATCCGCATATCCAGATGATAACTTCCTTTACTAAAATCCAGAATTTCCTGAATCATTTCAGTAAAACGCTGGATCTCCTGTTTAATCATGGCGGCAATATCGAGGCGATCGTTCTGGTCTAGATCCACCCGCGCCATAGTTTCTGCAGCAGAACGAATAAAATCCAGTGGCTGCTTCAAATCGTGGATAATCATCCCTGCCATGCGCCCCAGAATGGAAAGCCGTTCTACCTGCAATAATTTTTCCTGGGTAGCTTTTAGTTCCTGAAGTGCTTCCTCCAGCTCCCGATTTTTTACCCGCAAATCTTCAATAAGCTGTAAACGATCCATGTTCGCCTGGTAATGATCCAGCGCTTTCTGCACAGTCACCCGCAGTTCGTTGGGATCCCAGGGCTTGGTGATATAGCGGTACACCTCTCCCCGATTGATTGCATCAATTAAATAATGAATATCCGTGTACGCACTTAAAACCATGCGGATAGGATGGGGATTAATGGCTTTCATCTCCGCCAGCAATTCGGTGCCCAGCATTTCCGGCATTCGCTGGTCGGCAATCACCAGATGAATCGATTCCTTCCTAAAAATCTCTAAAGCTTCCTGCGGCGAAGGGGTAATATAAACCTGGTACTTTTTCCGGAAGGTGCGCTGAATGGCTTCCAGATTGTAAATTTCGTCGTCAACAGCTAAAATGGTGTAGGGATATTTTTTATTCATCATGAAAATTTAATATTCATCTAATCAATTTTCAAGCCATAAGTAACGGTTTTTCCAGGCTTAAACACACAAATTTGTGTAAAAGGAGAAGGATTATTCAAATAAAAAGCATATTCTATTCACCCCGGGAATACCGGGAATAAAGGAAGAATAAATACAACCAACCTCCGGTGAAGGGGAATCTGGTACAAAATATCTAATGAAAACAGTAACAGAAGATGGAGGTTCCAGAAATTTTGGTGGATAACAGAGAAATGTTGAGAAAGGTCTTTCAAAACTCTTTACAGAAGTTGCTATTTAAAAAGTTTGAGGAATCGACGGGTGTATTGGTAGATGAGCAGAGCCAGAAGCAGAAAAGACATTTTAAGGAAACACGCCCCGGGAAGATAAGCACTTGTGCTGGCACAATAGAGCCCGGACTTCCCCGGGACCGAGAGGTTAAGTTCTCTGCGAATTTATTTCGTCATTATCCGGGCAGCGAATCAGCGTTGTTCTGAGCAATAGCAATGATTTATGTTAGTGAAGTATCCACTCGCAGGGCGGAAGATGAAAACGGAATAATCAGTTAGCCTGGAATTTAGCACCGGCACCGTAATCAATTTCCTAAATGCGGTCGTTAAACAGCTTTCATTCCCACCACATCACCGCCCAATTTTTTCTCGCAGCAATTTCACGAAGCCGGGGCGTGGGATTCACCGCTACTGCCTCTCCAAAAAGGGCCATGTGGTGGGCATCCGTGTGGTGGTTGGCGAACACCACGGATTGGTCGAAGTCAATATCCAGTTGCCGTTGCAGTTGCTGTAAAATCGCCGTTTTCCGCTCCCCATAGGGATGGAGTCCCACAACCTTCCCGGTAAAGTGCCGGGCGTGGATTTCCGGATGGGTTGCCACCCAGGCATCGGGATGAAGGTGGTGGGCTAACTCTCCTGTTAAAAAATCGGGAGAGCCGCTCATCAACAGCAACCGATATCCCGCTTGCCGCCGCTGGCTCCACTCCTGAAGTGCCCGGGGGGAGAGCGACGGGAAAATCTGCTCCCGGAATAATCGCCTGGCAAGTTGCTGTACCGCCGAAACGGGCAAGTCTTTCAGGTACATTTTGTTATTCTTGAAGGCATCATCGCTGCCCTCCCGCAAAAGGCGCATGAAGACGGAAAGTCCGTAATACCACAAACTGCGCAACGGAAAAACACCCCGTTCCATTAGATAAATCAGAAACAGCTTTTCCATGGAAGTTCCCGGCAGCATACTTCCATCTACATCGAACACCGCCCAGCGGGCCATGAACTACACCTCCCCCTTCAGCGAGCGTGGGAAGTACTTGTCGAATAGATAGAACCGCCCATCAATCAGCACGGGAATTCCCCGAATCAGGTTAAATGCCACCATAATCCACACCAGCACTTCGGTTAGTAACACCAGATTGTTAAACCAGTTCCTGGGAATCCATTGGATTCCTTCCCGGAATCCTTCTTGAAGTGCCAGGATGGCTCCCAGCAAGACAAACACCACCACTTTCGAGACGCCGTACACAGCCCGGCTAAACCGGGAGGCTGTTAAAAAGCGGGTAATGGGAGATTTCATCATGGTATTCTCTCCAAAGGGCGTTTTGCCTTCCCGGGTGTAAGCCACGCTGCGCAGGGTGTCCACCAGAAAGCTGCGGGTTACAAAAATGATGGGTACCCAGAAGTTTAGTACTCCCATGGCGGTGAAAAAGATTAAATAGATATGTTCTACAATGCGGTCGCCGGTAATATCGAACAGGGCGCCGAAATCGCTGGCTACGCCCAATTTCCGTGCCACGTAGCCATCTAGAGAATCCAGGTAGATGACCAGAATCGTTAGTGCCACTGCCAGCCAGCGCAGGTAAAATCCCGCCTGAAACAATAACACCACGCCAAATACCAGAATAATGCGCCCGAGAGTAATGATATTGGCAGCCATGTTGGTCTCCTAATTTTCTTATGAAAAAATGATTTTTGTCTTTTCCCGGAAATATTTTTATGCTGTATATGCTCCTATTTTTTCCGGAGAGAATTTACGCAGCAGCGGCTGGCGTGTAAAGAAGAGATTGTTCCATCTGGAACATCCGGGAATACCGCTGAAAAGAGCTTTTTCTTTAAGAACATATTTTCCGGTGGAGTTCCGGGCAGAAAGAATTGTTTTTTCCGGTTTACTTAATCCGATGTCTGGTTTTAATTTTGCCCCATGAAGCGCTATCAATTTTTGAAACAGGAAGTGCGGGGAAGGGAGTTTACCCATTATCCGCTTCCCTGGGAAGAAATTTTTGGTCGTAAGGCGCCCCTGGCGGTGGAGATTGGTTGCGGGAATGGAGAATTCCTCTGCGCCTGGGCAGAAGCCAATCCCCAATGGAATTTTGTGGGAGTAGAACTCTCTCTGGAATCCACCGAGCGTATTCTGAAGCGGGTGCTGCAGATGAATTTACCCAACGTGCGGGTAATCCGGGATGACGCCCGCTTTGTGCTGCGGGAGTTTTTCCCGGAGAATAGCGTAGAGCAGGTGGTAATGAACTTTCCCGATCCCTGGCCCAAGGAGCGCCATCGGCACCGGCGGGTGGTGATTCCTTCGTTTGTGCAAACTCTGGCTGCGGTGCTGGTGCCCGAGGGTGTGTACGAACTGGTTACCGATCAGCAATGGTACGCCGAAGAGGCTGCGACGATGTTTCGGGAAAACGGCTGTTTCCGGGTAGAGCCGCTGGTGCGCAATCCCCACCGCCCGGTAAGCACCAAATACGAGCGCAAATGGCGAGCAGAGGGACGTTCGGTTTACCAGTTGCGGGCGGTAAAAATAAAATCTGCCACCATTAAACGATTATTGGAGAATTCAGAAATGCCCCATGTAATTGTTGAAAAAGCCATTGAAGAAGAAAAAATTTTTGGTTTGAAAGATTACCTCCGCAAAGAAGCGGATTGGCTTTTTACCATCAAAGAAGTGTTTTTCAATCCGGAAAATCGCACTTACCTATTACGTACGGTCGCCAGCGATGGGGATTACCACCAGTCGTTTTTCATCCTCGTTTCTCCGCATCCCCGGGGTTACATTGTGAAGATTGATCCCGTCTTCCAGCCCTACCGCACTCCCGCAGTCAAAAATGCCGTATGGGAAATTGGTAAATTGCTTCTGTAAGTTTATTAAATTATTCCGTGACTTTATTAAAAATTTCAAAAACCATAGATTTATTGATTATATAAAGCTAATAATAACAACAGGATAAAAACGTATCAAATCGCAAAATTTGTGTATACAATGATATAAACTCCTTTTTAATATGCTTTTTTAAGATGAGAATACCCCAATTCAAATAATACCTATTGCTTGTAATTCCTTATATTACTGAATATTTGTTATAATAATTTTAAAAATAAGCTTATCAAATAATCAATCAATGCATATATTGTTGT
>JALXCH010000373.1 GCA_026991005.1 Calditrichia bacterium
TTCAAGCGGTACGGGAAGGGAAGTTCCACATCTGGGCGGTGGATACCATTGAAGACGGGTTGAAAGTGCTTACCGGTCTGGAAGCCGGGGAGCGCCTGCGCAATGGCAGATTCCCCCGGGACAGTATTTACTGCCGTGTGGAACACACCCTGCGCACCTTTGCCCGACGCGCCGATGCTTTTCGCCGGAGCATTCGGGGGAAGGAAAAAACCGCAGCTCAACCCAACGAAAATCAGAGTGAAAAGAAAAAGAAGGAAGATGAAGAGAATGGGGAGGAATAAACCGGGGGGATTATAAGATTTCAAGAGTGGCTCGGAAAAAATTCATTCAGATGAAGTTAGAATGTCGTAATTACCTGAAAAATTTCGTCTTCAGAAAATTAAATGATTTTTAATAGAGGATACTTAAAATTCGTCCAGCGTAATAAAAATGGCTAAACAAATTTAATTGTAATACTCCTTTTAATAAACGGGGAAGATAAAATTTTATTAATCTTGTGTGAACGCTTCTTTAGTGGAGAAAAAAAGTAAGACCTTTGTAAAAAATGTTTCTGGATTGGAGGATAATTTTTGCAGTTTAAAAGTGTTTTTGTTAATTTATTTTCACAATGATTATATTAACTTGGAGAAAATGCGAATCTGAAATGACAAAACCCGGGAGGTTTAAATGAATAATAAAGAAAACAGTCCGTTTACTCCCGGGATTCACGTACCGGTAGAACTTTTTGTAGGAAGGGCAAAACAGATTGAAGAAATCCGTCGCTACATAAAACAAATTCATACAGGAAAACAGGAAAATATTTTTCTTTCCGGGGATAGAGGAATTGGAAAAAGTTCTCTGGCTTCTTTTCTCCGTTATTATGTCAGTACTCATGAGAATATTTTAAGCATCCATATTTTTTTAGGGCGAGTTAATTCTCTGGAAGAGATGGTGCGTCATATATTTGATCAGATTTTAAAAGAGACCAAAGGACAGACCTGGTTCAATGATATTGCAAAATTTTTTGGTAGGTATATTAAAGAAATTGGGCTATTTGGTATTTCAGTGAGCTTTGTTCCTCCAGAAGACGAATTGAAAGAGTTAGTAAGAAATTTTCCGGAAGCTCTCCATAATTTACTGGAAAAAATCAAAGAACAAAAGAAGGGGTTATTTATTGCTCTGGATGATATCAACGGATTGGCGGAGCAGAGTGAGTTTGCCAATTGGTATAAAAGTTTTGTGGATGAGGTGGCTACCCATTATAGCAATTTCCCCGTTTTCATGATGTTGATTGGGCTTCCGGAGAAGCGGGATGCTTTAGCTCGACTTCAACCGTCTCTTATGCGGATATTCAGGGTTGTTGAGATAGAAAAATTATCGGATGAAGAGGTAGAGAGCTTTTTATCACAGGCTTTTGCCCAGGTTGGAATGAAGGTAAGACCAGATGCCATGAAGTTAATGGTTCGTTATTCCAGTGGCTTGCCTCTTTTAATGCATGAAATTGGCGATGCAACATTCTGGATTGATCAGGATGGGATAATAAGTAAAGAAGATGCCATTGAGGGAGTTTTGGTGGCTGCTGAAAAGGTGGGACAAAAGTATCTTGATCCAAAAGTTTATCGAGCAGTTCGAAGTCCGAGATATCGCTCAATTTTGAGGAAATTGGGAAGAAGACCCCTGTCTCGAAGTTTTAAGAAAAAGGATGTAGAGAAAAAATTGAATAACGAAGAGAAAAAAGTATTTCATAATTTTTTACGGAGAATGAGGGAACTGGGTGTTATCGAGACGGATGTTGAACAGGGACGGGGTGCTTATCGTTTTGTAAATGAGATTTACCCTATTTATATCTGGATGGAAAGCGAGAGGTCGCGCAAGCACTGAATTTGTTCCGGTCATGGAAACCGTCTCAGATAGTACACCACATCTTTTAATATAACCACAAGCTTTATCTCAGAATCGTTTTTGAAATTTGTTGAGAGATTTTAGTCTGATTCCTGGGCTAAAGTTCTATTTAAGATGATTCCCCATTTTCTACGACCTGAAAGTTCAGAGCATATCAAAAACCCCGTTTATCCATTTATTCGGAATAAACATTCTTTCCCAAAAAGAAAAAAGGCGAGCTTTGCGCCCGCCTTTTTCTCTGAAAAATATGCTGCGTATTGTCAATTATGCAGTGACCTGTTGAACCAGCGCCTCGAATGCCTGAGGTTCGTGCATAGCCAGGTGCGCCAGTGCTTTGCGATCCAGATCGATATTGTTCTCCTTAAGCAAATGGATAAAGCGTGAGTAGGAGATTCCGTTCTGGCGGCACGCAGCGTTAATGCGCACAATCCACAGACGCCGGAAATTGCGTTTTTTCTGGCGCCGGTCGCGGTAGGCGTATTGCAACCCTTTTTCCACCTGGTCTTTGGCTGTTTTGTAGAGCTTGCCACGTCCCAGGCGGTAGCCTTTAGCCATTTTCAGAATTTTTTTATGGCGATGTTTGGCAGCCACATTGTTTTTTGCTCTTGGCATAATTTTCCTCCGCCTGTTTTGTCCTTATTCCAGAATCATTTCATGAGCGCGCGGGGCATCGGCTTTGTGTAAGTAAGCCGGTTTCCGTAAATTCCGTTTCCGTTTGCGCGTTTTGGATGTGAGAATGTGACTCTTATAAGCGCGGCGAGATTTTATTTTCCCGCTGGCGGTCACTTTAAAACGCTTTTTAGCACCGCGACGCGATTTCATCTTTGGCATCGTTTATCCCTTTCCTTTTATCCCTGAAATGTGAAATTACTTTTTAACGTTTCCCGTTTTATATTTTCTATTCCAATTTTAATCCAGAGTGTCTGTTTCCGAAACAATTGTTGCTATCGCTTCCCACCCAATGGAGTAAGCACCATCACCATTCGCCGACCTTCCATTTTGATGACTCCCTCCGGTTTGGCAATATCCGAGAGGGATTCTTTCACCCGTTCCATTAGTTTCCGTCCGAATTCCTGATACACCATTTCCCGCCCCCGAAAGATGATGGTTACCTTTACTTTATTCCGTTGTTCCAGAAATTTTCGAGCAAAGCGCAGTTTGGTCTCCAGATCGTGGTCATCCGTTTTAGGACGGAGACGAATCTCTTTAACTACGATGGTATGTTGCCGCTTTTTCCCCTCTTTTTCTTTTTTGCTTTGCTCATATTTGTATTTGCCGTAGTCCATGATACGGCACACCGGGGGATTGGCATTGGGCGCCACTTCCACTAAATCCAGACCGTATTCTTCTGCTTTCCGCAATGCTTCTCGTGTGGGAACCACCCCCAATTGTTCGCCATTAGGCGAGATTAACCGAACCGATGCGACTCGAATCTGGTCGTTAATCCGAACCGATTTTTGCTTGGAAATAATGTGCTCCTTATCTTAGTTCCACTAACGTTTATTTGCAATCTCTTCGCTAATCCGATTGAGAAAAGCCGACAGTTCCATCTGTCCCAGGTCGCCTTCGCCTTTGCGGCGGACGGAAATTTTACCCGATTCCACTTCCTTGTCCCCTACGATAACCATGTAAGGAATTTTCTGAACTTCCGCTTCGCGAATTTTGTATCCCACTTTTTCGCTGCGGACATCCAGTTCGGCGCGAATCCCCGCCTGGCGTAACTGCTCGAAAATTTCCCGGGCATAAGCGTGCTGGCGCTCGGTGATGGGAATGACCTGCACCTGAATGGGTGCCAGCCACAGGGGAAAAGCACCGGCATAATGCTCAATTAGCACTCCGAAGAAGCGTTCGATGGAACCCAGCAACGCCCGGTGTACCATGATGGGCTGGTGCGGTTGTCCATCCTCGCCAATGTATTCCACCTGAAAACGCTCCGGCAGATTAAAATCCACCTGGATTGTGGAGCATTGCCAGGAACGACCCAGGGTGTCCTTAATTTTGATGTCGATCTTGGGACCGTAAAATACCCCTTCGCCGGGATCAATTTCGTAAGATAGCTTCCGGGTTTCCAGTGCTTGCTGCAAGGCATTGGTTGCCCGTTCCCAGTTTTCCAGCGTTCCCACGTACTTTTCGGGACGGGTGGAAAGGAAAATCTCGTACTTTTCAAATCCAAATGTCCGCAAGATAAAGAGGGTGAAATCCAGTACTTTCAGTATCTCATCATTGAGCTGATCCGGAGTACAGAAGATATGGGCATCGTCCTGGGTAAAACCACGCACCCGCATCAAACCGTGCAGTACCCCGGAACGTTCGTAGCGATACACTGTACCCAGCTCGAACAATCGCATGGGTAAATCCCGGTAGCTGCGCAAATGGGATTTGTAGATGGTGATGTGGAAAGGGCAGTTCATCGGTTTTAATTGATATTCCACCTCATCCACTACCATCGGGCTGAACATGTTTTCCCGATAAAATCCGGTGTGACCACTGGTTTCCCACAAATGCAGTTTGGCAATGTGCGGGGTGTAAATGAGCTCGTAGCCGTGTTTGTAATGTTCCTGGATGACGAATTCTTCCAGGATGCGCCGTACCCGGGCCCCTTTGGGATGCCACAAAATCAATCCGTTGCCAATGGTTTCCTGAATACTGAAGAGATCCAGCTCCCGACCCAGTTTGCGGTGATCACGCTTTTTGGCCTCTTCCAGACGGTGCAGATGTTCTTCCAGGAGTTTCTTTTTGGGATAAGCAGTGGCGTACAGGCGCTGGAGCATTTTGTTGTGCTCATCGCCCCGCCAGTAAGCACCGGCGACATTCAATAATTTAAAATGTTTGCCAATCCGCCCGGTCGAGGGTAAATGAGGTCCCCGGCACAGGTCGGTAAATTCCCCCTGCGAATAAGCCGAAATGTCTTCTTCCAGCTCTTCGATGAGTTCAATTTTTAAATCTTCGTGAATTTTTCGAAAGAAATCCAGCGCTTCTTCCCGGGTGAGTTCCTTGCGGACAATGGGGTAATCCTCGTCCACAATTTTAGCCATCTCTTTTTCGATGAGCGGGAAATCGTCCGGGGTGATGGGGCGATCCAGGTCAATATCGTAATAAAACCCATCTTCAATGGGAGGACCAATTCCCAATTTGGCTTCCGGGAAGAGCCGTTTAATGGCCTGCGCCATCAGGTGGGCCGCGCTGTGCCAGAAGACTTCCCGTCCTTCTTTATCTTCAAAAGTCAGAATCTGAATCTCGGCATCTTCGTTGATGGGTTCCGGGAGGCTCTGAACTTTACCGTTTACTTTGATTCCGGTGGCTTCTTTCGCCAGTTTGCG
>JALXCH010000374.1 GCA_026991005.1 Calditrichia bacterium
TTGTTGATGCCATAGTTGGTAAGTTCTTTGTAGAAGCTTTTAGCCACCAGTTTCAACATTTGATCCTGGCGGTTTTTCAGGATTTTCTGGTAATCTTGCGGGCGATTCATGGTTTATTCTCTCTTTTTTAACGGTTTAGCAGGAATTCCCCCTGCAATGGTGTAGGGTGGAATGTCCTTGGTTACCACAGAACCTGCAGCAATCACGGCTCCATCTCCAATTTTAACACCGGCGGTAACCACGACATTCGAGCCCAACCACACATCATTGCCAATAACAATGTCCCCATAATTCCGGGGTTGGGTACGCATGGGTTTGTCCGGCGCTAACTGGTAGTTTGAGGCGTAGAGCATGGTACCGGGCCCCATTAATAAATCGTCTCCAATGATAATTTTAGCATGTTCGTCCGCCTGTAAACATCCTAGGTGATTAATGTGACAGTGGCTCCCGATGAAAATATTTTCCGGATGGGTAAATTTTACCGTGGGTTCAATCCAGGTTCCTTTTCCAACAGCTCCTAGACGATTCAGAGCACTGGCGTGAAATTTGTAATAAAATTCCAGAAATCGGAAAAACCATCGCCAGGTTTTGGGGGAGAAAATCACGGTAAGGACTTGTTTGATCATCGCAAGCTCCTTCTCTAAAAATTTCCTTTTTTGTTATTGAACTACAGGGTGAGTAAATTCCGAAATTTCCTCTGCTTCGCTCTCACTTGCTTCTTCGGCTATTTCCTGAATTTCGTTGTATTGAATATTACGCAGTGCCACTACGAATCCACTTAACCAGTAAATAATTTCCCCGTATAATCGATTAATGAAAAGTCCCGCAGTTAGAATTCCAATGAGCGCCAGAAGAAGTGCTGTACTTTCTGTAAGATAAGGGTTCGGGTCACGACAACGATGAGCATCCCTGCGAATGCGGAAAAGAATGATGAAGGTATGAACCAAAAATCCCAGGAATAGGAACAGCCCTAAAAAGCCCCATTCCACTCCGCACAGGAGGAAGGTATTGTGCACATCGTGACCGCGTCCCTTATTTATATCTTTCCATTCCGGTTTGTATATGGTGTTGAGTATAATAAATCCGCCTCCACCGACTCCAAAGGGATGTTCCTGCATTATTTGCCATGCCAGTTTCCAGGCTTCCAGGCGGCCCCGGGCGCTGGAATCCTGTTCATACGTTTTAATGGTCATCTGGCGTTTCACAAACTCCGGTGGAGTAAGCTGGATGAACAAAATAAGAGCAATGACCAGACCCAGAATAAATTGAATGCGCTGTTTGGCTTTTGCCATAAAAAAACCAACAACCACTACTGCCAGCAATCCAATAGTAGCTCCCCGGCTATTTGCCAGAATGATTAGATTGATAATAAACGGAAGCGCAATGAACGAGATAATTTTTTCCCAGCGCTTTCCGTTAAAAAAGTAAAAAATCAAAAAAGGTATGGCTGTAAGTACGTGAGCAGCAATAGCATTCTCATCCGAGGCATTGGGAGCTACCACCACAACATTCCGGTTTGAACCTTCCTCCGTGGCAATGCGTCCAAAGTCAAATGCTCCCAGTAAAAATACCCAGATGAGCAATTTGTAGTGGCGGGGAATTCGAGGAATTTTGGCAATAAGAAAATAGAGTATGGTGAATTTAAAAAATTCAATAAACTGCTCCATGCTTTGGTCGTAATCTATTGCTAGCAGTTGGGTCACAATGAACTGAAGTACTACCAGAGCCCCCAACCAGTAAATAACAGTAAAATGTTCTGTTTTTATTTTTTGAAGCCGGTCCTGACGAAGAATGTAGGCAATAAGCGTTACAACAGCAATAAGGAGCGAATAACGCAGATTGGGAAAATGTAGTCCCCACCAAAAAAGTGGAGGATGATTGTACCACTCAAAAATGTACCCCATTAATCCATATACAGGGTGTACGAATGCCAGAATTAAACTGGCGCCGTAAATTGTCACAAAAAATGTTTTTCTTAACATCGTTCAACCAATTGAAATCACATTGAAATTTAAAAGAGAATTTTAAATGAGTAAATCATAAATTTGGTTCACCAGTAATTTACCGTTGTAAGCATCCCGCACTTCTTGCGGGGTGGACCAATGGCCATTTTTGGCGAAAAAATAGTCTATCTCTTTCAGTCGTTCCATAATATCGGAAATATTTTCTGGTTCTGCCCACCAGCCAAGCTTGTTTTCCGTTACAAAGCGGCTGGTAGCTCCACGAGCACTGATGGCCAGCATAGGCCTTCCCGTGGCCAGATATTCGTAAATTTTAGCCGGTACCTGAATAGAAGTTCCCGGTTGAATGATTAGCAGCACATGGGAGCGGTACATGTACTCGATAGCTTCCTGGTGAGGTACGGGCGGAACAATTTCCACCAGTTCCTGAATTCCGTACCGCAAAAGGGTGGCCTCCACTTCCGTAGCAAATTGCCCGACACCACCAATGAATCGCACCAAAAATCGCTGGCGCGGGATGGTGCCTTTTTCTATGGCTTCGCCCAGTGCTGTTAAAAAGGGGATAGGGGAACGGTGGCGGTAAAACGTTCCCACATGGGAAATGGTAATGGGACTATCCGGAAGCTCAAATTCCGAGGGAAGATGATTGAAGTCTTCCGGATCGTAACCATTGGGGATGACGGTAGATTTTTGGAGCAGGAGAGTCCCGTAATCGTTACCATAATCTTCTTGCAGTTCAGGAGTATTCAGTACAATCACATCCGCTTGCTGGATGGTTTTTTCTTCCAATCGTCGGATCATGCGGCGTTTGAAGCGGGTCATTTCCGGATTGTACCACTGTTTGCGCGACCAGGGATCCCGAAAATCGGCAATCCAGTGCACACCGGTTTTCCGTTTAATATGTTCACAAACTACATGAGAGCTCCCCGGGGGACTGCTGGACAGAATGTTCTGGTAACCGCCTTCCTGCACCATTCGAATTCCTTCGCGAATTGCCGGGCGAATCCAGAGGGCGTAATTATCCGGTGTATTCAGGTTCAGGGTAATGGCATCTTTCAGGCGCTGAATCATTCCTTTGCGCCGGGAATTGGAAGCCGGAGCGGAAGAGTTCGCCGCTACCGGTCGGCTCTCTCCGTTGCTAATTTGTTTTTTGGAGGAAGCGGATTTTTTCCTGCTTTTCATTTCGATGAGTTTTTTTAGAATCTGATAGGCAGGAACACGGAGGATTTCAACGTCCGGGGGTACTTTATTTAGCATAAGGTGATCGTACTTAAACTTTTTGGCAATGGTGGTTTCGTCCACCGTTAAAACTCCAACTTTAACGCCTTTTTCCGTGAGGTAGCGTGCCATGCGCACCAGGCGATGAATGCCGCTGGTGGCAACCGGAGGGAAAATGGCCGTTACAATAAGCAAACTTTTCGCAGATTTCGGGTTCATTCGCACCATTCCGCTTTAATTTCCTTGTAATATAGAGCCTGCCAACCGCTGGCGTGTGATGCATGGCGCATCATTTCATTCTTTTGTTTAATCCCAATTGTTTTTTGCTACAAAAGGTAAATTAGACGATCCGGTAAAATTTCAATCTCGTACGTCAGAATTTTGTTTTGTTCTTATTTCGTCTCTTGCCTTCCTGGTATTTTTTGCTCTGGAAGAAAAAATGTTTCTCATTCCGGAACAATAAATCCGCGTTCCGGGAATTGCTGGCATCGTGTGTTGCTGGAAATGACTTCCGCTTGTCGCTTTATCCCTGGAGTTTTGGCTTCGCTGAAATTAACTCCAGCGTTCCAGATTTCGCAAGTGAATTTCAATTTGCCGCATGAACCAGGGATTGGTATAGTGGTAATGGATAAATCGCGTTAAATGCGTTTTATCACTTAAAGAAATCAATTTTTTCATTGAAGAATTATGGGTGAACCGATTGATACGCCGGTTCCATTTTTTCAACAAATAATAAATAATTTTCATTTCCATGAGCCAGGGGAGGGGTTTATCTGCCCGCTCTCCAAAGTAACCTTTCAGAAACGCCTCCAGCAGCTCAGGATGTAATTTCCGGAAGCGGGAGCGAAGTGTGGCAAATGGTCGGGTTTGGATTTCCACGTAAAACGCGGCCACATCCACAAAAGGAGAAGCGGCACCCAGATTATTTCCAAAATCGATAAGGGTAAGTTGTTTATCATCCACAAAAATATGCTGGAGCTTGTAATCTCCATGCACCTTGGCCAGTTCAATGAGTTCCCCATCCCGGTGATTTACATTGCGCTCCAGGCGGGTGGTTAATTTCTCCAGGTAGCGAGGCTCCACCCGTTTTCGTTTTAGCTTTTCAATTTGCTTCAGGAAATCCTGCATCTGCTCTGCCGCCCGGAAAGGAAGGCGCTCAGGGAGACGAAAGTGCCGGTGAAACTCCCTGGCCATCTCGCCCGCCTGTACAAAATAATACCGGGCACGTTCTTTCAATTCCGCATCGTTCTGGAAGTCGTTGTGGCTTAACCATACGGCGAGCTGGCTACCAGGCGCTCCTTCGAGGTACAGGGCATTGATTTCCGGCTGAAAAGCGAGTGGCCGCACCGCCTGGTAGGCACGTTGCAACGAACGGAAAAATTCATACACTTCCCGGTGAAACTCGTATTCTTTTTGCGATAACCGTTTTGCTTCGGGAGTTAGAATGGATTGGGTGAGCGGAAGCTCCTTGTCCGAGCGGTACAATTTCACAAAAATTCGAGTATGTTTCTGCTGGTCGAAAAAAATATCGTATTCCAGGATGAGGGAAAAACGATGGGTGTCGGATTTGTGGAGTGTAATCTGATGATTTCGGGAATCTTTGCTTATTCCCGGGTAAAACTCCGCAATGTGTGCCTTTAAAAACTGTTCAATTGCCGGTTGAAAATGTTCCTGCCAGCTTTCAGAATTCAAATCTTCGCCCCGTATTCCAGATGTTATCGAAATTTAATGCTCCTTTTATCGGAAGGCTTTGTTAAGAATCATAAATTTACGGGAACTTTTTTAAACAGAAAAATATTGCTAAAAACAGGTACAGAAAAAAACGGTGGCTCAATGTTTTGCTAACATGACGGTACAATGGAGAAGTTTCGCTCACTTGCTATTGTATGCTGCTTAATGTAAATTTGAGCGATTTAATGGAAATGCCATGAAAAAATTCAAACTGGTTTCAAAATATCAGCCAACGGGAGATCAACCGGAGGCGATTCGACAGCTAACCGAAGGCATTCGTCAGGGACG
>JALXCH010000375.1 GCA_026991005.1 Calditrichia bacterium
AATGTGTGCAGTTCCGGATTGTAGGCGGGAATGATAATGCCCATTCCCGGAGCATCGGTTTTTACGCTGCCCATGGACTGGCTCCAACTGTTTGAATGCTCTGGTCTTTTTCGAACTAAACCCGATACATGGATTTACCAAGCCTTAATCAGGTGCATTAAAAGTTTTTTCTGATATCTCCTGTGGAAATTTTAGGCATCCGGTTGTGTTAAAAGTTTATTTCCGATTCTGGTAGCATCACCGGATTTAAGAAGGGATATTAAAACAAAAGGGGAACTTTTGAGTTCCCCTTTCGCTGTCGGAGCGACTGGATTTGAACCAGCGACCCCTACCACCCCAAGGTAGTGCGCTATCCAGGCTGCGCCACGCTCCGAACACGGCAAAAATTTAATAAACCGGTTTCTTTTTGTCAACACTCTTTTCACAATACGCCGAAGAAAAATATTCGGTTCCCGCCGCAAGTTAATCCGTTTCGTTCAGGAGCTGGCGGATTTCTTCCACTTCCATCTTTATTTCCGCCAACAGCGATTTGTAATAAGCGGGACTTTCCGTATCCTGAGCAACCCGGTATTGTTTCAGTTTTTCCCGGGCTTCTTCCTCACTTAGTTTGTGCACGAAAATTAAATCACGAATGTAAAAAATAAGCTTCACCTCCTGTGCCGGGTAACTCCGATTCCCGGCGCGGTTACGAACCGGTTTAATTTGCGGGAATACCTTCTCCCAGCGTTTGATGACCGATGGGGAGAGTCCCGTCATCCGGCACACTTCGCGTAAGGGGTAAAGCAGCTTCTTTCGCGGTTTTTCGATGCGCATGGAAAATCCTTTTATTTTCGCCGTGTTAAAATTCCCGGCAGCAAATGCCTCCGTTTAGCTTCCTTTCACTAAAACGGGATTTCAATGGTACGAAAAAAAGCAAATTTTCGAAAAATCGTATTTCCTCTATGAAAATGAGGAAAATCGTGAATAAATGCAACCTAAAATATCATTGATGTGATGAAAAAATGGTTTCTTAATTTTAACGGTTGTTCGGCTCCCGTGAAATCGTTTTAAAATTGGTTGCTTTTATTTCACGTTGTTTTTGAAAAGCCCTTCTACGAATTGTGCGGCATCAAATGGTTGTAAGTCATCCATCTGCTCGCCTACGCCGATGTAGCGCACAGGAAGTTTCAGGGTGTGGGAGATGCCGATAATGGCACCCCCTTTGGCAGTACCGTCCAGTTTGGTAAGCACAATGCCGTTTACATCTACCGCTTCAATGAATTGTTTTGCCTGGGAGATGGCATTTTGCCCGATGGTGGCATCCAGCACCAGCAGGGTTTCGTGTGGTGCTTCGGGAAGAACTTTCCGGATAACCCGGCGAATTTTGCGGAGTTCTTCCATCAGATTCACTTTGGTGTGAAGTCGTCCCGCAGTGTCGATAATGGCCACATCCTTACCTCGTGCTTTAGCTGCCTGCATGGCATCGTACACCACGGCTGCGGGATCGGCGCCACTCTGGTGTTTAATGATATCGGCATTCAGCCGCTGCGCCCAGATTTCCAGTTGTTCGATGGCCGCTGCCCGGAAGGTATCTGCCGCTACCAGAAGCACATCCTTCCCCTCGTTCTGGTACCGGCGGGCAATTTTGGCGATGGAAGTGGTTTTGCCGGTACCGTTTACACCCACCACCAGAATGACGTACGGTTTTGGTAAAGGATTGGGCGGGGGAGGGGCCGGAACGAACATCTCGGTAATGACTTCTTTAAGGAGCTGGTACAGTTCCTCGCTGGTTTTGGCATTCTTGCGGCGAATTCGCATCTGGAGTCGCTCGATAATTTCCCGGGTGGTTTCCACACCCACATCTCCGGAAATGAGCAAATCTTCAATTTCTTCCAGCAATTCATCATCAATTTTACGGTAGGCAAAAATCACATCCTGAATCTGTCCGAATACCTGCTCCCGGGTACGGCTTAACCCTTTTTTAACCTTTTCCAGAAATCCCATAATTTATGTCATCTCCTTTTTTCGGTTGAAAATGTGTTTGGGGAGAAATATAACAATTTCCCCGATTTCAGAAAATCGCTTTGTGAAAGAGTGGCGATGTGAGATTAATTCATTTAGTTGTGTTCGGCAGATACTTAATAAAACTTTTAAACGCAGAGGCCACAGAGAAGAAGCAAAGTAAAAAACCAACATTTTACATTTCTTTTTTAACTGCAAAGTACGCAGAGGAAGCGCCAAGGATGCAAAGAAATTCCAAATCCGAAATAAGATATCTCAAATTATAATTATTTAAAAAACAAATAATTGAGCTGTTTTTTATAATCTAATCATATTATTATTTTTTATTCGTGTCCATTCGTGTGATTCGTGGTTCTAATAATTTCAGTATTGTTTCGCCCCTTTGGGGCTCAAATTTCGCGTGTGCTCTATTCCCAGGGCTTCGCCCTGGGCTCTTCATGTGTGAGTGCTTCGCACTCCTGAGGAATTCCCATTCCCATGGCTGAAGGAGGCTGTGTAAAAATAAAACTCAAAAGAATATTTAATCATAATTGCGCATATTGTAGCTCATGATGTTTATTTAAAACTGGACCAATAAAGAGTATGTTGTTCAATCTTTACTTATTACTGAATTTAGTTTTCCTTTATAGTCATAAGATCCAAATATTAAGATAACAGTAAAGGAATACTTCTTTTCGATGGTATTTCCTGGTCTATAAAATACGAGGTAATTCTTTAAATCATCATGATTTACAGTGTTTTTTTATAGCCACGAGCTTCTGCGCAGCATCCTGCCCGATGTCCGAAGGATCCCGTGGACGGGCTCTGTGAGTGGAAGCTCGTGGAACACTGAATTTTCCTTTCTAAAATTAGGCTTTAGCCTAAAATTGGGCTAAAGCCCAATTTATAGTGTTTTTCTTAATTTCCCCGAGCTAAAAGAGGCTGTGTAAAAATGAAAACCAGAAGAATAATTAATCAAAAACATGCATATTGCAATTTACCATATTTATGTAAAACTGTGGCAGTAAAGGACACAGAATTATTTTTATTTCTTTCTGAATTTAGTGTTTTTCTACGGACTCTATGACTCCATCATTAAGTCAACAACACAAGAATATTTTGTATCTGTTCATTTTCATAAATCCTTAAATTCAAGGCATATCTTTTAAAAATATCAATTTGCACTGATTTTTATTATAGCCACGAGCTTGAGCTCGTGGATCTCAGAATCCACCTCAAAAAATAAGGCTTTAGCTTTAAATTGGGCTAAAGCCCAATTTGTAGTATGGTCCTTTAGTTCCCTTGAATAACAATGAATAAATATTCTATTGATACTGCATTTTCACACAGCCTCTAAAAGCTCGGGGCTATGTTTTACTTTGAATGACAATGAATAAATATTCTGTTGACACAGGTTTTTTACACAGCCTCTGAAGGCCATGGGCTAACATCTTTCGGCCACTCCGTGGCCTCGTACCCTGCCTACCGACAGCTTTTAAATCCTAAAAGTCTATTCCGACCACCTGGAATATCCGGTTAAAAAATATCTTTTCTAATTATTGAAACAAATTCCAATTAACAAATCCCAAATCACAAACAAACTCCAAATTCCAAATCTCAATTAACAAAAAACAAATTCCAAATATCAACCTCAAATATCGTTATTTTTTATTCGTGTTCATTCGTGCGATTCGTGGTTAAGTGCTTTTTCGTGTGATTCGTGGGCAAACACCAATTCTTTTAATTCCCAGGCAAATAAGCTATTCCCATGGTCAATCTTCAAGAACAATGTACTCACCAAGCAATTTCATCAGTTCGTCTTCTTTAAACGGCTTTACAATAAATTCATCGGCTCCCAGGGTGCGGGTCAATTGCTGAATATGTTTACTGGCACGTCCGGTGAGAACAATAATGGGCATTTCCTTCCAGCGGTCTTCATCCCGTACCTGCTCGATGAGTTCGTAACCGGAAAGATGGGGCATTTCCAGGTCGGTAATCAGCACATCGAAATCCTGTTGATTTAGCTTTTCCAGAGCGTTGTATCCATTTTTCGCCATTTCCACCTGATATCCCCGCTGGGTCAGCAAACTGGCCAGGAATTTGCGGATGCTGAGCGAGTCGTCCACCACCAGCACCGAGGGTTTGCGTCCTTTCACCACCCGCTGGCGTTTTTTCCGTTTCACACCCGCTTTGGCCGGGACTTCCTCCGGTTTGGTTAAGTCCTCCGGCGAAAGAACCGCGCCGGTAGCCTGCATCCGTACCGCTTCCTTGATGATTTGCGGAATATCCAGGACCAGCACCACCTTCCCATCTGCCAGCACCGAGCCGCCGGTGATAAATTTCACCCGCTGGAGATTGGGTCCCAGGGATTTAATTAAAATCTCCTCCCGGTGCACAATTCGATCCACCAGCAAGGCTACCCGATGCCCTTCATCCTGTACCACAATGGCGGGATACTCTCCCACCACCGAAATGGGTTTCCGTTTACCGGCCCGAATCTGAAGCAAATTCGCCAGATTCAGCACCGGAATGTACCCACCCCGATGCCGCATATAGTAGGAATTATCGCGCAGTTCCAGACTGCGCACTTCGATGTTGATGGTTTCTTCCGCCTGCAATAAAGGAATGGCGTACACGTGTCCGGCAACCTCCACCAGCATGGCCTGCGTCACCGTTAAAGAAATCGGTACCCGGATGATGAAACGGGTGCCCTTTCCCTCTTCGGAGAAAATACGCAAATCACCTTTGATCTTCTGGATCTGGCTGCGAACCACATCCAGCCCCACCCCCCTACCGCTAATGGTGGTTGCTTCCTCCCGGGTGGTAAAACCGGGATACATTAAGAACTCCAGCAGTTCCTGATCCGAGAGTTCATCGGCTTTGTCGGCTTCCAGATACCCCAGTTGAATCGCTTTCTCGCGCACTTTTTTCAAATCCACTCCCCGCCCATCATCTTCAATCTCGATGGTAACAAAGTTGCGGTCGTGACTGGCGCGCAGGGCAATGGTTCCTTCCTCCGGTTTCCCGGCCTTCTTGCGTTCTTCTGTGGACTCGATCCCATGATCCACCGCATTGCGGAGAATATGTAACAACGGCTCGTACAAATCCTCAATTAACACCCGATCCAGTTCGGTGCTTTCCCCTTCCAGCACCAGCTTTAGCCTTTTCCCGGACTTACGCGCCATATCCCGCAGCGG
>JALXCH010000376.1 GCA_026991005.1 Calditrichia bacterium
AAAATGACTTCAGTGGCGCGATTTTTTATTAATTCCTTGATAAAATAGAAAAAATGTTTAAATTACAGAAGCCGGTCTAAAGACACTTAAAAATGAGTTACTAATTAAAAATAATGGAGGCCATTATGAAAAAGTTTTTGTTAATATTTGTAATGTTTTTTATTGTATTTCAATTAGGTTATTCTGCTGAAAATGATAATGATGTCGAATGGAATGGAGTGGATCACGATCCAACTTCTAATGTTCCAAATTTGTCTCCAGCAGAAACATATCGTTATTTGGATTATGATAATAATGTCACAAGAATATGGCTTCAAGTTTACAAAGGGGATATTACAAGTTGTAATGTGGTTTGGAGAAATGGGTTTGGTGATACTGACCATTATGTTTCTATGAGTTGGCATCATAATGATGCAGGTGGAAATACATATGATTATTGGTATGGTGAGATTCCTTACCAAAATTCCCAAGATCTTTACTATGTAATTCAAATTGTAGATGGTACAGATGTAGATTGGGCAGGACCTGGTGGTGGTGGAACTAATGGAGTTGTTCATGAAGATGAACCTACTAATTCAAATAATTGGTGGCATTTTGATGACACTTCCCTCCCCGTCACCCTCACCTCTTTTACCGCCCAGGCAGGAGATGCACAGGTGCTGCTGCAGTGGGTCACCGAATCGGAAATTGAAAACGATGCTTTTATCCTGGAACGCAGTATCGATCAGTCCAGTTTCCAGAAAATTGCCGAAATTCCCGGGCATGGCAACAGCACTATCCAGCATGTGTACACCTATACGGATAATGACGTGACCAATGGCATGACTTATTATTATCGCCTGGCGGATCGGGATTACAACGGGCATCTCACTTACCATCAGGTCATTTCTGCCACACCCATGTCCGGTGACCATATCACCCGTTTAAATAATCAGATTCCAGAGCGATTCGGTTTGCATCCCAATTATCCCAATCCCTTTAATCCCACAACCAATATTCAGTTCGATTTACCGGCCAAAAGTGATGGTGCTTACCAGCTCTCCCTCACAATTTATGACCTCAACGGTCGTCAGATTAAGCAATTGTTACATGGCAGCTATGCTCCGGGGAGCTATCGCATTCAGTGGGATGGTACCAACGAGGTGGGAGAAAATGTGGCCAGTGGAATTTACATTTACCGACTGATTACCACCGATGGACTCTCGGCAACCCGAAAAATGATGCTGATCCGCTAAAAAATGTGATTGACCAAAATTCAAAAGACCCGCTTCATCTTTCGAAGCGGGTCTTTTCGTTTAAAAAACCGATTTTACCATTGTCTTTTTCAACCGAAAAATTTTTCCAACGAAAGGAAAAATCATAGATCAAGAAGTACTACCGGGCAAAACATCACTTCCCTGGTTATCGAAGTGCGTTGTCTAAACGGCTTGTACAGGAATGGTGCGCAATTTCCCTCAAATCTCTCCCCGAAACGATTTGGAAATCACCTCAGCCTTGCTATTCACATGCAGTTTGCGGTAAATGCTTTTGATGTGGTGGCGCACCGTTTCGATGGAAATCCCCATTTCGGCGGCAATCATCTTGTAACTCAGTCCGTTAACCAGGCCGTTGACAATTTCTTTTTCCCGGGGAGTCAGCACGGATGGTTGATATTTCCGCGGGGAGGGATGAAAATATTCCACCACTTTCCGGGCAATCTGGGGGGACATGGGTGAACCGCCCTGATACAGATCAATAATGAATTCTTTGATTTTCTTCAATGGAGTGGCTTTTAAAATGTATCCGCTGGCTCCGGCGCAAAGGGATTGAAATATTTTCTCCGAATCGTCGTACACGGTGAGCATGGCAATTTCGATCTCCGGAAAACGGTCTTTTATTTTTTGGATGCCGTGAATTCCGGACATGCCGGGAAGGCCAATATCCAGTAAAAGTACATCAAGAGGTTGAGATGAAGACGTATTTTTCAGAAAATTTTCCACACTTTCTTCGGCGATGGAACACACAAATTCCGGTTGAGAATTCAAATATTTTTGTAGTCCGGTACGTATTTCCGGATCATCCTCCACAATACCCACTGAGATGAGCAAAAGGTCGTCCTCCCTTTTTTAAGAAAAATAATATACCTGTTATTCCCCGAAACAATCCCATATTCATGGGAAGGAAAGCCCCGGAAAAAAGAAAAAGCGGCTGTTTAAATCGCTTTTCGCTTGAGGATAATAGTAAACCCTTTCTCGTTCTGGAATTGTAAGGTAGCGTTGATGCTACTGGCTCGCAATTTCATATTTTTCAAACCGTGACCGCTTTTGCGTGTATGGCGGAAATTTGTTCCGTTATCTCGAATGATCATGGTAAATTGGTTGTGTTCGTTCCGAAGGCTGACTTCTACCCGGGTGGCGTTGCTATGTTTAACCACGTTATTCAAAGCTTCTTTGAAAATCAGGTAAATGTTTTGTCGCAAATCCACGGGAAGATATTTTTCGGGATTCAATCCCCGGGTATGTAACTGAAAATCGATCTGGCGCTCTTCCAGAATCTGGGAAGCAAAATCGTACATGCGGTCTAACAAATTACGAATCCGGTCGTTGCGCGCATCAATAGACCATACAATATCGCTCATGGTGGAGGTAACTTCCCGGCTCAGAGTGCTAATGCGTTCCAGATAGTTGTTCAAATTTGTGGGTTCGATGCCGCTGCGAATTAATTCTGCATACATGGCAATTCGCGAAAGCGAGGCGCCCACATCATCATGCAAATTGCTGGCAATCCGTACTCGCAGTCGTTCCAGAGCCAGGAGTTGCTGGAGGCGCAGACGATAGAGTAAATACAGGAGTGCCAGTAAAACTAATCCCACCAGAACTTTAAACCACCAGGTCATCCAGAATGGAGGTACAATAGTGAGGTGTAATGCCACTCCCTGGTGGTTCCACACTCCTCTTGCATCGCAGGCGTGTGCCCGAAAAGTGTACTCCCCGGGATCAAGATTGGTGTAATTGACAAAACGCCGCTTCCGGGTCATGCGCCAATCGCGGTCGAAGCCCTCCATTTTGTAGGCATACATAATCTTGCCAGGGTAAGTGAAATCCAGGGCGCTAAATTCGAACGAAATTACTTTGTCTCTGTAAGGAATGGTAAGTGATTTGAGAAAAGAAACATTGCGGTTACTTTGTAACGGTTTGCCCATAACCTGGATTTCGGTCAGTACCACCGGTTGGGTGCGGGAGCTACCACCCAGTTGGCGGGGATCGAAGAAGACCACCCCTTCCAGACTCCCAAAATAAAGGAAACCCCGATGGTCTTTGCAATATGCACCGGCATTGAATTCCATCCTTCCCAGACCTTCGAAAATACCAATCGGTTGAAAAATGTTCCCGAATTGATCGGGACGCCCTTCCTTTAGCCGGTAAATCCCTGCATTCGTGCTAATCCACACCGCTCCCGAATCATCTTCCAATATGGCATTGATGACCTGGTTGGTAAGTCCTTTCTCTTCCCGGAATACGGTCAATTTCCCCGTTTGGGGATCGTAGCGATTCAACCCTTTGGTAGTACCAAACCAGAATATTCCTTTCTGCGATTCCAGAAAAGAAAGCACCATGTTGCAGGAAATGCGTCTGGGGGCAGGCGATTCCACAGAAAAATGCTGGATTTCCGTAATCTTCGGGAATTGCCCGGGAGGGTAGCTTACAGTAATTCGAAAAATGCCGTGATTGGGGATGCTTATCCAGAAGTGGCCAGTGTGATCCTGCTGAATAAGCCAGATGTTTTCTTCATTGAGCAATTTAACCAGAGGATGGCTGCCTGCAATTGGTCTGACTTCCCAGGTGTGTAAATCCATAATTCGCAAACCGTTTTGTGAACCGATCCATAAATATCCCTGTGGGTCTCGATATAAAGTGCGAACCACGGTACTAGGGAATTGGTTGCGAATTTCCGGCCTATCGAATAAATGGCGAAAAGTGAACTGATGGGTGTCCAAGTAATCGATTCCCTGATCTGTGGCAACAAACAGGAACCCCGGCTTATCCTCTGCCAGAGCGAATACAAAATTACTGGAAATACCCTGGGGGCGGTTCGGCTGGTACTGAAAGCGTAAAATTTCCCCCGTTTGGGGATTGTAGCGGTTTAATCCACCTCCAATAGTACCCATCCAGATGAAATGGTGGGAATCTTCGAAAATGGTTCGCATCAGGTTCTGACTCAAGCTATTGGGGTTTTGCGGGTCGTGGCGTAGAATAGTGAATTCCATGTGGCTGCGGGATATTTTGTACAACCCTTTTCCAAAAGTTCCCAGCCAGATATTCCCGTCTCGATCGCGAAAAAGTTTCAATATCCATCCTGGTGGGGGAGAGTTGCAGGACTGGGAGGAGTCGGGGAAAAAACGGTGGAGACGCAGAGACAGCTTCCCCCGGGAGGTGGTGTGTAGCGAATCGGCTCGCAGAAGTTCCCCTTCCGGTGTCCCCATCCAGATGCTCCCATCTGCATCCTGAAGAAGGGCAGAGATAAATTTCCGCTCCAGATGCCATTCCTCCTGGGGTGCATATTGAAACGGAATAATTGAGAGAGAACCGGGCTCCAGAAGGAAACTTCCTTTTCCGGTACCTACCCATAAACGATTTTTCGTATCCACCATGAGGGAAGCGATAAAAGGAGGTTTGTCCCCGGTAAAGGCCACATGTTTCAAAAAAACAGGTTCCAGAACATGGCCAGAGGGGAGCACCCGATATAATCCTTCCCGAGTGCCCACCCAGATTCCTCCGCTGGAATCTTCGGCCAGGGTGGTAATAAAAAGTTTTTCCTGAGAAGGAACAGCTGGATAGTAATGAATTATTTTTCCGGTAACCGGATTTAAGCGATCCAATCCACCACCCCAGGTACCAATCCAAAGATTCCCCCGGGTATCCCGCAGTAAGCACTGGACTTTGTCAGAAGAAATTGTGGTCGTATCCCCTTCCTGATGGCAGTAAATCCGAATCCGATTCTCTTTTAAATCCAGAAAGTTAATTCCGGTGTTCGTGGCTAACCATAATCCGTGGCCTCCGTCCAGAGCTATGTCGTTAATCCAGCTATCGTTTAAACCGTTGCTTTTCTGGGAATCCTCTCGAAGCACGGAAAAGGAATACCCGTCATAGCGGTTTAAACCATCCTGAGTGCCTATCCAGAGAAAGCCCAACGAATCCTGCACAATAGAATTTACAACTGATTGAGATAATCCTTCTCCTAGAGAAAGATGGTCGATGTGGTAAGTCGTGCCTGATGCAGGCAAAATCCAGAGGTTTAATACAAGAATAATGTAAAACAGCTTCTTCCCGAAAGTACGGCGTTCCATAAAATTTCTACAAAACGTTTTCAGTACCGGGTAATCCGGTTAAAATTTTCCGTTATCATTTTAAAACTGGCATTGTTGGCACGTAAGTTTGTGCCCGATTTTAGGTTAAAAGTTAAGCACTACCCCCAACACCGGCATTACCTCGTACTGCCAGATATTGGTGATGGTACCATCTTCGTTGTACTGGTATTCCCACAGATTGTGGTGATTGTAAATATTCATGATATCCAGGTACATCACCATATTCCAGCTTCCAAAGAAGAACCGCCGATCCAGCCGAAAGTCGAGGCGATGGTAAGCCGGGTAGCGCTGGCTGTTGAGCTTCAGTTGTTCCTCAACCAACCAGCGATGTAGCTCGGGATGATACACTTTGGGAATATAGGGACGTCCGCCCATATAGCGAAATCGGAAGCTTAGCTCCACTTCATCGCCCAGGGGGATTAACCACAGCAGGATTTTGTACCATAGTTGCTCTTTTAAATTTTGATACCACCGGAATGGGTAGAGGCGTTTTTTGTAGCCACCAATTATGGTAAACACATGGCGATAGTCATAGTCCCAATCATATTCGGTCTGGTTGCGTAAATCTAAAGCACGCGCTATGGAATAAGAATAGCTAACGATTCCCGACCAATTACGGGTTAATTTTTTCTGGAAAAACAATTCCACACCTTTGGCCCACAATTTTCCGCGGTTGAGCATTTCCTGCTCGTACCAATCCATTGGTTCCGGCGTTGTAAACCGGCGGAAAATGGGAACATCTCGGTACCCTTTCCAGTATGTCTCCAGCGTCATCTTGGTGTCTTCGCGGGGAAAATACTCAACCCCAAATACAATTTGATGATTGTATTTGCTTTTCAAATAATGGTTTTTAGGATTGGCAGTAAGTTCGCTGTAAGCCGGTGATTGATAATGTTTCCCGTAAGCAAGATTAAAGGTAAGGCGAGGAGTGAGCTTGTACGAAAGTCCTGCCCGGGGGCTGAAGGCGTGGAAACGGTTAAAATCGAAATAATCGTACCGTAAGCCCAGGGTAGCCTGTAGCCGCGACAAAAGCTGTACCGTGGCCTGCAGGTAAGCGGCTGTTTTAAAAGACGGATCGTGATGCTTGACGGAATATTCCGGGTAAATCTGGTAAATCCCGATAACGGTGTCGGGATCGCTGCCAGTACGGTCGTAAACAAACAGCGTGTCCTGGCGAGACCAGATATCGTGTGCGAAGCGGACAGCTTTAAAAGAAGCACCCCAATTCAAACGCAAAGTAGGTGTGGCCTGGAGGTACATATCGGTTTTTAGCGTGTGCTCGCGTTCTGTGGATTGATCGGTGTAGTAGGTTTGTTGATTCCGGGTACGATACACCTGAATGTCCCAGTCATTTTCCACGGTGGAGAGGGTAGTGTAGGAGTACATCCGCGAGCTCCAGAAAGTTTGTAATGTAGCACCCACCGCATACTGGTTTCCGGCATATTTTACATTCTCTGCTCCGCGGGAATACCCTCCCGTCGTCCCTTCATTTTTAATGTGGATATTGTCTGCTCCAAAAATTCCATTGATGAGCAGTTTGTTGTGAGGATTAATCTGGTATGTGACTTTTCCCTGCAGATTATAGTAATGAGGCACTGCTGTGAGTCCAATGGAGCGAATAATCATATCCAGGTAACTTTTGCGGGCGGAAAGGAGGAAGGTGCCGCGTCCGCCGTTTATAGGTCCCTCGGCCAGCACCCCTGCGCCGGCCATCCCGATTTCCAGCTTTCCGGCAAAGCGGTCACTATTTCCCTCGCGCAGGGAAATATCCATTACAGAAGAAGCTTTGTCGCCATACCGGGCGGCAAAAGCTCCTGCGTAGAAATCCACTTTGCGCACCATCAGGGTGTTAATCATGTTAATGGGACCACCACCGGTGCCTTTGTCCCCAAAATGGTTAGGATTGGGTATTTCGATGTGATCCATCAAAAACAGGTTCTCGCCGGGCATGCCTCCCCGCACGATGATTTCGTTTTTCTGATCGGAACCGGAGACCACGGCCGGGAAGGCCTGCATTACCCGCTGGATGTCCAGAGCCGAACCGGGATCTCGCATCACCTCTTCCATATCCACCGAGCGGGTGCTGACCACCACTCCGGGCGGCGTTTCAAAATAATCCGCCAGCACTTCCACCTTCTCTCCCTTCAGTGCTTCCGGATTCATATAAACCTCCAGAACCGTTCGCTGAGCAGGATTGACCACCACATTGGTTTTGACCAGCGTCTGGTAACCCAGATAGTGAAAACTGAGATTGTAACTTCCGGGAGGAATATTATTTATTAAAAACAATCCATCGGCGTCTGTTGCGGCACCGAGTTGGGTATCTTCGATAATAATATTAACCCCGACTAACGGTTGCAGGGTGCGGGCGTCCAATACCTTTCCACCAATTTGACCGGTGTTTGCCCATCCGGGCAAAGCGAGTAGAACCAGCGAAAAAAATACTGCCCGGTAAATCGCCCGAAAATGTTTGGATTGCTCACCCATAGCGAAAATTTTAGTGAATATTGATTGGACTTTTAAAACAAATTCATTTTTATAGAACTTTTGCATTGAATAAAACATTTTAATCGGGAATACGTCTCAAAACGGAAAATTCCTACTTTGAACTGAAAAATCGGTACGAATATTTGATGAACAGATGTGATAGATCGGACCCCGTGTAAGAATGGGGTTGTAGCTTGACCCCATTACTCAAATTCTTCCCATAAATATGACGCAAAATAGCAAAAATTCCAATCTTTTTTTGTTTAATTTTTAATTTTCGAGAGCATTTATTATATTTAGCTCAGTAAAACTGAAGAAAATAGAGAAAAGACCTATTTCCGGGGAAGGTATGAGACTAAAATCGAAATTGGAAGACGATGTTGCAGCGTATCAACGTTCTGTGGTTATTTTAACCGCAGCCCGAGGCGGGTTATTCGATTTGTTTTTGAAACGCACTTACTGGGATGTACCTTCTGTAGCGCGACGGTTAAAGTGGACAGAGCGCGGAACTCAGATTATTTTGAATGCGCTGTGTGCGCTGGGATATTTAACCAAATCGGAAGAGGAATATTCCCTGGTTCCGGCGGCACGCGAACTCTTCACAGAAGAGAATTTTCCATTACTCAAAGAATGGCTTATTCACCGGCAGCGGTTGTTGAACCGTTGGGTGCATCTGGAAGAAGTGCTGGAAACGGGTGAACCCATTCGTCAGGGGAACAAACGAGCATTACGGCGCAATCACCGAAATTTTATACTCTCCATGGCTTATCGCGCACGGGAAACCTTACCCCAGCTTCTGGAATTCATCGATTTGTCTAAAAGACATCATTTATTAGATCTGGGTGGTGGTCCCGGTATTTTCGCCATTGGATTTGTGCAAAAATATCCGGAGTTAAAAGCTACCGTTTTCGACAGTCCGGAGACCGAACCCATCGCCCGGGAGTTCTTTGAAAAATCCGGAGTGGCGAAGCGGCTGAACTTCCAGCCTGGAGATTTTCTGGAAGATAATCTGGGTGGCCCCTACGATGCTGCCCTACTTTCCAGCATACTTCACATTTACAGCACACAGGAGAATATCAAGCTTCTCCAAAAAGTCTATCGCGCACTGGAAGAAGGGGGACTATTAGCCATTCGCGATTTCTTTTTCAATACCAATAAAACCAATCCTCTGGATGCCGCCCTTTTTGCCGTCAACATGCTGGTGAATACCGAAAGAGGCAATGTGTACAGCCTGAACGAAGTGAAAGAATGGCTGCAAGAGATCGGTTTCCGAAAAATCAAGAAATTGAAATTGCAGGGTAGTTTCCGCCTCATCCTGGCAGAAAAACCCCGTTCGGAAGGCGAATCCCGCTAAAGTAATTTAGTGTAAAGAATAACTTCCTGTGCAACCAATTCCGCACCTGGAGCAGTGGTGTTATTCTGGCAATTTATTGAGCCGGGGAAGAAGCTTTTTTCAGCTCCGCTTTCATGGAGAAACTGTCTCCCACATTAAATAGTAGCACATGCTCTTTGAAGTGATTGAAGAGATGGTTAATGGTGCGAAATCCGCTGCAATGTAAAGGAATCACATATTCCGGTTGAAGCTGCACTAAATTATGAACAACTTTTTCTATTTTTTTATCCGGTGCCCGGTGTAGGTGCATGCCACCCATTACAGCGTAGAGTTTATCGGTTCCCATAATGCGCATGGCATGTTTTACCGTGTTGATGGGTCCGGAATGGGCGCAACCCAGAAGGACGACCAATCCCTTTTCGGTTTTTAGAATGAGAGCCATATCATCATGGAGTTCATCTTTGATGTAGCTTTCCAGGATGCGCTCCTGATAACTCTCGTCGATCTTTTCATAGTCCGTTAGGCGGGGAATTTCGCCGGAGGTCCATACATCGGGTAGCAGCTCCATGGGGCGGGTTTTCTCGATGCATTCCATACCCAGATTCTCCAGATCGGTGCGTTCCCATGGGACTCCAATGTCCACTCGTTCACCGTTAATCAGGCGATATTTTTTATTGAACAAGATGGGATGGCACACCACTTTCAGGGGACCGAATTCTTCCAGCAGATACTTCAATCCACCGGTGTGGTCGTAGTGCCCGTGGCTAAGAACGACATATTTTAAATCCGATAAATCGATATTAAGGTGTTTAGCATTGTGTAGTAATGCCCGAGTTTGCCCTGTATCAAACAAAATTTTCCCATCCGGTGTCTCAATCAGAATGGAAAGTCCCTGTTCAGCCAGTAGTTTGGGATTGTTGACCCGATTTTCCACCAATACGGTTAACTTAAACTCTTTCAACATGGTACACCCCCTCATTTTTACTTCTCTCTTATTATACGCAAATTGTGGAAAAAAGACAAGAAACACATTCTGCTAAAGGAGCAGGTTTTATGAATTTGGATAAAATTCAGGACAAGCTAATTGAAAAAATGAGCGGAGGAGAACGAAAATTTCAGGAGATTGGGCGACTGGAATTTTTTCTTGTTGTTGCAGTATCCGAAATTTTTGAAGATTTTAGGAACTCAGGAAGATCTGGAGTAACATGAGTTTGTTAAATGATTCCGATACAACTTTACTTGCGGGACGTCTCCGTTACATTTCGCTGGGAGCGAGCAAAAGGATTGGTGCTTCTGCACATTATCTGCGTCTGGATCGCTGGGGGATTCTGCTGGATGCCGGTCTGGATCCTGCTTTGCCAGATGCCAGTGGAATTCCCAATTACGAGCTTATTCGGGATGAACCGGTGAATGCCATTATTATTTCCCATGCGCATCTGGATCATCTGGGTTCCCTCCCGGTGGCGATTCGCTATTTCCCCCACGCTCGGGTGTACATGACCCCTGCGACAGCAGTGCTGGCCGAATCGTTACTTTTCCATTATTTAAAAGTGCGGCGCAAACAGGCACAGGAGGTTCACCAGGCAGCGGCGTTACCTTACACAGAAGCAGAAGTGGAAAACATCCTTTATCTATTTCAATCTTTTGAGTATGATTTCCCCTTTTTGATTCACAGCTTCCAGGAGAGCCAGATAGAGATTGTGTTTAAAGATGCCGGGCATATTCTGGGATCAGCCGGGGTGGAAATTCGCTGGCGCGGCAAACGCATTTTTTACACGGGAAATACCCGAAAGTCCTCCCAATTTATTTTAAAAGGTGCCCGCTACCCGGAGCATTGCGACATTTTGTTGACCGAGACAACTTACGGTGCCGATGCTCAAGCGCCTGCTACAAAAAAGAGTGCAGAGGTGAATCGTTTTGCTCGTTTTTTAAAAGAGCATTTAAATTTTGGAGGCGCCGTTTTAATTCCGGTATTTGCGCTGGGGCGAACGCAAGAAATTTTAGTGCTGGTGCATCAACTAATGCAGAAAAATAAAATACCGGTGGTTCCCATTTATGTTACCGGATTTGGGGTAGAAATTAATCGCATATACGACCGTTTACTGCACAAAGTGTACCCGGAATATGAGGCAAAGAAATTGCGCACCATTTCTGCTTTAACATTGCGTGGGAAACGATTCCGGAAACCGGCGATTATTCTGGCAACTTCCGGGATGATGTGGCCCGGTACGCTATCTTACGAAATTGCCCGGGATTTTTTACAGGACGCGCGTAATGCCATCGCTTTTGTGGGATGGGCCGATCCCGAAACGCCGGGCGGGGTATTGCGGGAGCAGAAATCCACCCGAATTCAAGAAATATTCGGTGTGGAGGAATTGCAGTGTAAAGTGGAAGTTTTCCGATTTTCTGCCCATTCCCACCGGGAGGAATTGCTGTCCATGATACGGCGACTGCGTCCTTCGGTAACCATCCTGTGCCACGGAGATGCAGAGGCGCAGAGATGGATGGCGGAAGCAATTTCCCGGGAGGGATTGTCTAAACAGGTTATTCAACCGGAAGAAGGAGTGTGGTACAACCTTTGAGTTTCGGTACAGTTCTCTTTACGCCTTTTATATTATGACTGGAAGGCAGCTTTTCCGCGGAAAACCTGTGTAACTACTCGTGCGCTTATCCGGCTCTGCCTGAATTTCCGGGAGAATTTCTTTACCTGAGCTCCATTCGGATGAAAAATCCTTTTGAAAAGGGACGTTTCCTGTTCATTCGAGGCAACATATGAAAAGGGCTCTCCATAGTTTCCTACCAGAACCATAGTTTAATTGAGAGCCCGGCTCATCCGGACGATTAAAGCTCAGAGCTTCAGGATGAGCTTCCAGGTAGAACGGAATATTTCTTTTTTGCTTTACTGGCAAACATCTGGTTCATTTTCGGCCTTTCCCCTAACGGTGAGGCCTCATTTTAATAAAGTGTAAGTTGAAGTAAATTATGCAATTACAACATTATTTTTCAGGAAAAATTTTTTTAGCTTCAAATATTCCAGGAATTAAAAAATATTTGCATTTAGTGGAATTTCTTTCTATATTCTACCAGGAGGTAGAATATGAGGTTTTACAAAACATCAGAATATGCGATTCGAGTACTGGTATTTATGGGCACCCGCAAAGAGGAAATCTTTTCGGTGAGGCGTTTGCATCAGTCCCTAAATATTCCGTACAAGTATCTGGCTCGACTGATGGGCACCCTCTCGGCAGCCAATTTGGTGCGCTCCATTCAGGGAAAACAGGGTGGATTCCAGATTTGCCAGAAAATTGACGATGTTTATTTGTACCAGATAATTGATGCGGTGGAAGGGCTGGAAAAATACAACAAATGTATTCTGGGGTTTGAGGAGTGTTCCGACGAAAACCCCTGTCCTTTACATGAATATTGGGTGAATATCCGCGATCAAATCAACAACATGCTTTACCACGTCTCATTGGCTGATCTGGTGAATAAGGTGAGGCAAAAAATTTGATTCCGGGAATTTTTTTTCTGGAAGTTGTAACTTTTTCCGGATTTTATAATCTTAAATTCTACATTTAGGTGTAATTTAACAGGAGGTATCCTATGGATTCTTGGTTGGACAAACTAATGAGCCGGAAAGGCCTGTACACAGCATTCTGGGTCACTGCCATTGTGATGGTGGGATTGCTGATTTTTTACAGTGCCAATCTGGTAAAGGAAGTGCCGCCGATTCCCCGGGTGGTGCAGAGTGCTTCCGGTGATGTGCTTTATACACATGACGACATCATCACCGGTAAAGGGTATTTTCAGCAATTTGATTTGATGGACTACGGAACCATGTTGGGAATGGGGGCTTATCTGGGGCCGGATTTCAGCACGGAATTTTTTCATCGTCGGGCTGAATTCCTGTATGATTATTATGCCCGGGAAATGTTCGATACCGCTCGTTCTGCCCTTAGCGAGGAGCAACTGGGCGCGGTGAAAGCTCGGGTAAAACGGGATTTTTACGAGCAAACCCATTTAAATCCCGACAAGGTAGTGTACACCGAAGCTTCCGCGAAAGCGTATCTGGCAAATAAAGCGTTTTTGGTGGATTTTCTGGTGAATGGGAACAAAGAGTTAGCTTGGCCCGGCGGAGTGATTAAACCGGAAGAAGCGGAAAAGATTGCCGCCTTTGTGGATTGGTCGCAGCTGGTTGCTTCTTCGAAACGGACAGGGACCGATCGCACCTGGTCCAACGACTGGCCTCCGGAGCCTCTGGTCGATCAGGATTCCGATTGGGATAACATCTTCTGGTCACTGTACCAGTTTCTGGCCCTCTGGAGTTTAACCATCCTGGTGTTCTATCTGCTTTACGAATATTTCCTGCGCCGGGACGAAAACAATCCTCTGGAACCGCCGTTATCCGTGACGGAACTGTTTCCTTCACAGAAAAAGTTAATGAAATATATTCCTGTAGTGGCGCTGTTCTTCCTGTTACAGACCATCATTGGTGGGTATATTGCCCATATCTTTACAGAACCTTCCAAGAACTTCATCATTCCGCAGAGCATTTTACCGTTTAACGTGATGCGAGCGACTCATATTAATCTGGCCATCGTGTGGGTGGCCATTGGCTGGCTGGTGGGTGGTATGTTCATTGCTCCGCTGGTCGCGAAGCAGGATCTGCGTTTCCCCTGGCTGGTGGATGTGCTCTGGATTGCTTTACTGGTTGTAGGTGGCGGCGGATTGATTGGAATTTACCTGGGTGCCACCGGCCAACTGCGAGATGTCTGGTTCTGGCTGGGCAACGAAGGCCGCGAATACCTGAATCTGGGGCGTATCTGGGATATTGGCTTGGTTGTAGGGCTGGTACTCTGGTTTGGAATGGTCTTTTCCACCATCCGCAAGGCTAAAGAGAACAACGTACTGGTGGGAACCATTATCTGGTCGGCGTTTGGTATTGCCACCCTGTACATGGCAGGTATGGCTCCCCTGCACAAAATTATGCCCAACTTCACAGTAGATGATTACTACCGCTGGTGGGTGGTGCATTTATGGGTAGAATTGACATTTGAATTGTTCTCTGCCGGTGCACTGGCATATCTGATGGTATTGCTGGGACTGGTACCGCGTAAAACAGCCGAGCGGGTGTTGCTGTTCGAAATTCTACTGGTGATGCTCTCCGGAACGCTGGGCGTGGGACACCATTACTGGTGGCAGGGAACGGATAAATACTGGATTGCCATCGGAAGTATCTTCTCCGCCATGGAACCGCTACCCCTGGTAGTACTGATGATTGATGCCTGGAAAGAGTATAAGAAGCATGTTAAGGGAAATCCCAATTATGCTTTCAAAACCCCCTTCCTCTGGCTTACAGGTTCGGCTTTTCTGAACTGGATTGGTGCCGGTTTCTTTGGAATGGTCATCAATACGCCGCAGGTGGATTATTATGCTCACGGAACTTATTTGATTATGCCCCACGGTCATGTAGCGTTACTGGGAGCGTTTGGCTACATCTCCATTGCCTTTATTTACATTACTTCCCGGGCAAATGCCGCAGCCAAAGGCCTGCCCTGGAACGATAAATTAAGCAAATGGGGATTCTGGTTGGTAACCATTGGGGTGTTGCTGTTTGCCATTCCCAATCTGGTTATCGGATTCCATCAGGCGGAAACAGCATCGCAGTTCGGTTACTACTTTGCCCGTGCTCGCCAGACCCTAGAACAAATGAGCTTCTGGATGTGGATCCGCATCATCCCGGACTTCATGATGATTATCGGTGCGCTGATTGTGTTCTGGGATCTACTGAAGAAAACGTTCCTCACCAAACCGGCGCGGTACTAGCAACCATAAGTATTTGTGAGAAGAAATTACCGGGGTGGCCAAAGTTTTTGCTGCCCCGGTTTTTTTTATGTAATTTCGCAATTTTTAGCTCAAAAATAATGAGTGTCTGTATTTTCTTGCATCAAGTACAAAATATGGTTTTATCCTTTCAGATGAGTGCACAATTTTGTGTAGAGACACAGGGAATTTCTGTTCCATCCTGGTTTCGTTGAATCCTTCTTTTTTCCCGGGGAACTTTGTGTTAATTTTTGCTTTTACGAGAACAGGGTTCTGATGTGGAAGGTAAAACGATTTTATGCTCAAATTAAAATCCATTTTATTTGAATTACCGGTTTTTCGGCAGTATCGCGTGGCGCTTTTTGCTAACAACAAACTGCACATAAAGGGTGTACGCGGTTCTGCTTTAAGTTTTATGCTGGATTACACGGCGGAACTGCTGGAGAACAATCTGCTGGCAGTTGTGCCGGATACCGAGCAGGCAGAAATGCTGGCAGACGATTTACAGGGACTTCTACCCGCCCGGCAGGTACTGTATTTCCCTCAGGCGGAAGTAGTCCCTTACGATCGGGGAAAATTTGCCCCGGCCATTCATAGCACCCGTTTAAATGCGCTGGTTTCCCTCACCGAAAATCCCTATTCCGTCATCATCACCACTCCGGTGGGACTGATGCGGCGCATTCCCTCGCCGGAACAGATTAAACCCCAGATTAGCTACCTGAAAGTGGGCGACCGGATTGAACGGGAATTTCTGATGGAGTGGCTCGTGGAATCAGGGTTTGAGCGGGTACCGGTAATTGAAGAAATCGGGCAATTTAGCGTGCGCGGCGGCATTCTGGATGTCTTCTCCTTCGAATCGGATGCGCCGTATCGTATTGAATTCTTTGATGAAGAAATCGAATCCATCCGGGAATTTGATGTGCTTTCGCAACTTTCCGTGCGGCAGGTGGAAAAAATCCGCATTGTGGGGCGGGAATTTAAGATGGAACACAACGCCACCCTGTTCGATTATTTGAAACCCGGCTCGGTGGTGTTCTGGGAGGATGTGGAGCACATTCGCAAAATTGCGGAGGAATGGATGGATCATGCCCGTGCCATTCAGGCGCGTGAGGGAATTCCCGCCGAAGAACTTTCGCCCTACCTGCTGCCGGAAGAGCTGGAACGCCGCGCTCGTCCTTTTCGCCAGATTTTCCACGTCCATTTCCGCAACGCCAAGGCGGTGGATGTGGATTTCGGGTTTCAGGCACCGCCCAAATTTCAGGGAAATTTTAAACTGTTCATCAAACACCTGGAAAAGCAGCTTGGCAGTACTGCGCAGCCCGGAACACAAATGTACATTGTGTACGACAAACCTTCCCGTCGCGAACGGCTGGAGGAGATCATTTCTGAAGAAATGGGGCGTGTGCCTCCCATCCGGTTTGTGGAAGGGGACATTCATCGGGGATTTTCCCTTCCCGCCCAGCGGATGGAAATCCTCACCGAGCACGAAATTTTTAATCGCCTGAAATTGCGCAAACACCGGCGCAAACTGCGCGTAACCGGCAGCCTCATTCGCCAGTTGAATAGCCTGCAATACGGAGATTACGTGGTGCACGTGGATTACGGCATCGGTCGTTTTGTAGGCACCGAGCGGCTTACCGTGGCAGGAGTGCAAAAGGATTGCGTGAAGCTGGAGTACGCCAATCAGGATGTGCTGTACGTTACGCTGGATAAATTGAATCGCATTCAAAAATATGTGAGCGAGGAAGGTTACAAACCCCAGCTTACCCGGCTGGGCAGTGCGGATTGGGAACGCACCAAAGAGCGCACCCGCAGAGCCACCGAAACTATCGCCCGGGATCTGGTGCAATTGTACGCCAAACGAATGAGCAG
>JALXCH010000377.1 GCA_026991005.1 Calditrichia bacterium
CACGCGGCCCCCACCCACCAGATGTTGAAATCGGCTCCGCGGATGAGCAAAATGGGCACGGTAAAAATAACCCCCGCCGTGGAGGTGTTAATGCCGGAAGCCACGGTCTGGATGATATTGTTTTCCAGAATGGTGCCCCGTTTAAATAGGGCCCGCATAATGCCCCAGCCCAGAATAGCCGCCACCGGCGAACCGTTGGTAGAAAATCCCAGCACCAGCGCGGCGTAGGAAAAACTGGCCGTCATCAACACCCCAATCACCACCCCAACTGCAATGGCCAGAGGTGTGGCTTCGGGATAAGTATTAGAAAACAATTTTAACCGTGCATTAGCCATGCTTCAAATTCCTGAATCCCTTTTTTGAACCATTCCGGGCTTCATTCCCCGGAAACACGTCCTGAACTTCTTCCTCCATTTGCCAACCTACAACCGGAATTCCAGAGACCAGAGGGTGATGCCCCCCAGATCACCGTAATCCGACCAGCCAAAATCCAGTTGCAGATTGAGCCCGGCGAACCGGTACAGATTCAAGCCAAAGCCCAGTGCCAGCCCGGCAGTATCGTATCCCTGATGGTACCCGGCGCGCAAATCGAACGACTCCCGCCAGCTATATTCCAATCCCCAATTGGTGCGGAACGGCGCATCGAAGCCGTCGTTGGCAGCCACACAAAAAGTCAAGCGATTGGCCGGTTGGGTGAACAATACCGCATGGGGTCCCATCACATTGGCCGAAACGCCCAGACTAAACGTGAGCGGCAGGGGGAACTGCCGGGTAGCCAGTTTGGAATCCGGGCGGGGACTTCCCGGGTAATCATCCGGATTCTCCTTGTAAAAATGGAGGTGCGGTCCATCGTCGATACCCATATCCGGCCCCAGGTTGGTAAGCGCCATTCCGATGCGCAGCCCAATATCGGCAATGTTGTACACCGTACCAATATCCACTGCCACGCCGCTGCCGCTCTCCATCCAGATTTTCTCCTGAATGTATTTGGCGGTTACTCCCACGTACACCCGGTCGGTTAACGCACTGGCAAAGGTAACGCCCAGCGCCATACTGCTGGCCGTAAAACTCTCCCCTGTTCCCTCTGGCTTTTCCAGCGTTGTCACTTCCATATCGCCCACATCCACATAATTGGCCACCAGCCCCAGGGAGTAAGCCCGGGTCAGGGGATAAATCACCCCGCCGAAATGATGCTTCACCCCGGCGTACAGATTGGTAATCTGGTAATGGGTGCGAATCCCATCCAATACGCGAATACCGGCGGGATTCCAGTAGAGCGCCGAAGCATCATCCGCCAGCCCCACAAAGGCGCCGCCCAGTGCTACTGCCCGGGCGCCCACTTCCATCTGTAAAAAATTGGCAGAAGTGGTGCCTATCTTGGTAATTTCACCGCCCCGGAGTCCCGGTACCACCCAGGAGCTCAACAGCAAAACAATCAAAAACCAGGTGCTGCCTGCGGCAAGTCTGTGCCTGTTCATTAAGTTGCCCATGTTATTCAATTCAATATTTTCTCTCAAAATTGAAGATTTGAAAACCAATTTAATTACCAGATATCTGGCAGAAATAAAATTTTCAAGAGACCTTTTCACCCCTGTTTGCTTTCCGGAAAACTTCTCCCGAACCCGGGATTCTGCCTTCCCGGAAAATTCTGAACCCATCACCAGATAATGGCAAATTTACCCATTTTGCGTTTTCCATCGGGAGTCTCCACGGTGTAAATGTACACCCCGTAACTCACCTCCAGTTTTTCGTCCGTTTGTAAATTCCAGTACTCATCGCCGATGGTGCTGCTGGAATGTTCAATGGTTTTAATCAAATCCCCGCGCAGGGTGTAAATACGGATGGTGCAGCGCTGGGGTAGATGGGTGAAGCGCAACAAATGGGTAAAACGATCCGGTCGGTCCGAAGCCAGCTCCATCAGGTTGTACACCACATAGGGATTGGGCACCACCTTGATGCGGCTCATATCCACTTCCTGATTATCGACCTGCAGAGAATGGGTGCGAATTTCGTACACGTCCCGGTGGGTGAACGGTTTTTTGGTGCGGTACAGGTACACGTCCCCGGGGGAAGGTGGCACGGAGGTGTCGCTCCAGGTCACCGAAAACTGCCAGCTTCGGTGCTGCACATCCGGTTCCAGAATGTACACATAATCGCCGCTGGTCCAGGGTAAATTGGGGTTGCGCACGTACAGCTTCAGGGGATACTCCCGCGCCGAATCCTTCGTCACGTTAAACACCTGAAAGGGAACTTTGGCGGCGTTGGGAAAAGCGGGATGCTCGAACTTCACCGTGGAATCGCCAAAAACAATGGCGTAATCGTACGGATAATACAGGCTATCCGGAGTTACCGAGAGCACGCTGAATTCATAATTGGAGGTGTCGCCGGTCACCGTTTGCCAGCCCTGCTCCAGTTGCTCCACGTGGTCGTGGTTAATTACCATCAAACCGATGCCATCGAAAATAGGCCGGGGTTCGGCAATGTCGGCATCCGCTTCTACCCAGAACTTGTCGTAATCCTGCACCAGATACTCCCCGGTATCCTCGTCGTACACATCGAAACGCAAATTTTCCAGGGTATCCTTAAAACTGACCCGGTAAGTATGCCCGGTAATGCGGATGGGATCAATAACCCGGGGAGACATGACACCGGTAGCGGTTCCCGAAAGATGGGTTACGGTGGAATCGGCGGTTCCGCCCACAAAGCCCTGGGGCTGCAAACCGGGGATGACATCCACCGTCTGGATGAGGCGGGGATCGTTGCCCCGCGAAGATTCCAGCGCAGGCTGTCCGGCTTCCAGCACCGGATGGTCGTAAGCAGTAATGGTGTAACGGTAACGCACCCCGTTTATGACGTTTTTATCCACAAACGTGTATTTCAAACCGGTATTTTTTCCCAGATCGAAGAAGGGATTCAGGGGATCGGGTCCTTCCCATTCATCAATCAAATCGTACTGTGCCAGCGGCTGGTAGCCCACAATGTTGGTACCGGTGTAATCGTAAATGGGAGTTCCCCACTCCGGTTCGCCCTGCCCGGCCAGATTGGCCTGGGTACGGTAAATGCGGTAACCCTGAAAATCGTGGTCGCGGGTGATGATTTCGTAGGAATCTTCCGCGGAATCGTCCCAATACAGGGTAACCTGCCCATTTTCGCCGTACACCACCGGCAGCCCATTTTTATCGATGACCTGGGTCCCGACCGCCGAGAGATGGGGTGCGGTAGGCGGACGGAATCCAATGAAATTGTTTTTGTAGAGGCTATCGGCCTGCCGCAACGCCTCGAATACGGTGGCGAAACGAATTTCCGGCGGATTGGTAGGAAATCCGTTCTCGTCCAGCGGCCCGGGATTGGGTACGCCTCCCACAATGCCGATGTGAATGGGAATGGTGTCTCCCGGCTCAATGGAAAAGGGCCCCGAGCTAAACCAGAACTGAATATCCGGTCGGCTGCCAACGGGGAAGCTCTCCTGATAATCGGCCAGCAGGCTCACATCGTCGCGGGTGGGGTCGTCCCCATGGAACCACTTATCCCGGTCCTCGGCCGGAACCAGCTCCGGCTTCCCGGCAGAAATGGCATAGAAGGTTTTCTCCAGTTGGGCATCCACCGGCGCTGGCCGCATGGCTTCGTCCTGGTCGAACCAGTGAAATCCGGTAATTCCAATTTCGGGACTGTTGGGATTACTGGGATCCAGCAGCGGCGTGCGGAAGAAATTAATTCCGTAGGCCGAAACCGGCCCGCTGTTCTGGGGGTAAATCTGGTCGGTAAAATAATCCTGTTTGTCGAATGCCAGAAACACATCGATAGTGCCGTCCCCATCGTAATCGTAAATCAAGCCGTAATCGTCCTCTGCCCAGGGTGTGGCCTGGCGATAGTTAGAACCGGGCACCAGATAGCGACCGGGTAAATCGGGATCCACAAAAAAGGCGAAATACACACTATCGATGCGCCCGTTGTAATAATGGCGATCCGGGTCGTAAAAGGGGCTGTGGGGATCGGTAAGCTGCTCGGGAGTGCGGTAAATGAAGTTGATGTTGAAGAACACCACATTTTCGTAGAGTGCGGTGGAATAGCTGTACCCGTGCACTTCCATGTCGATGCCCACCGGGTAACCGTATTTGGCGGTGATGGCCCCGGAACGCACCCCGTTGTATTTATCGGTAGCGATGAAGAAAATGTCTTTGTTGGAAACGAACTGCCCTTCCAGCGGTTGCCCGTAGGTGGGGGAACTGGGATCGGGATCCACAGCCCAACCGCCGGGCCAGTGATGTTCACCGGGAGTGTGCACCCATTCCTTATTCTGTTCGTCCCAGTAATACTCCGGCCAGCTCTGGGGATAAGTGGAAGTGGCTACCATGGGAATATTGTCCTGCAGCATGGAGCCGTGGTAGCGTTCGCGGGCGTAGTCGGCCGCTTCCCAATCCGTGAAATTCACACCATCCCCGGCATGCAAATGCACTGCGGTAAACGACTCGATGGCGTTGTACTGATCGCTGCGATCTTCGGGCAGGGGAGGTCCACCGGTATTCTGGGCGCCCCAGGGACCGGGCGGCATGACAATGACCGGGGCAATCCAGCGCACTTCGCCCCACACTCCGTGGAAAGCTCCGGGATACCAGTGCTGATAACCGGGCGGATCCCAGCCGGAGAGCAATCCCCAGTTTTCCACACCCCAAACTTTCATCTTACCGGCATCCATAAAACCGATGGCACGGTCGAATACGGAGCTCGGTTTGGCGAAAGAGGTATTGCTGCGCTCGTTCTGCTCGGAATGTTGCGCCAGAAGCGGCAACACCATCCCCAATGCCGCCAGAAACACAATTCCCAAAACGGTAATATGTTTTGAATGAATTCCTTCCAATTGCACCATTTTACGTTGTTTCATAAAACATTCCCAATCACTTCACATGACCTGTATCGTGGTTGAGGCAAACCCCAGCGAGGTAAACCTCAAAGAGGTAAACCTCAACGGAAATTAAAACACAAATTCCAGCCCAAAATAAACCGTTCTCCGCAACGCAAAATTGTTGTTGTTGCGGGAATCCCAGTAAGTGGAAGAGCGGGTGTAGTAGCTGGCCGTACCCGGATTGGTGGGAGAGCCGGTGCGCGTATAGCC
>JALXCH010000378.1 GCA_026991005.1 Calditrichia bacterium
CTCCCCACCACTCCGTACAGCAGGGCAATTCCGTACAGCAGAAATCCGCTGGCAAACGAGCCCAGCAGGAAATATTTCAGCGAAGCTTCCAGAGAGAAGCGGTTGGTTCGTCGGTATCCGGCCATGACGTACAGGGCAATGGACATGGTTTCCAGTCCCAGAAAAATAATCATCAGGTGGTTGGCAGCTCCCATGAACATCATTCCCACCGTGGCAAAGAGCATCAGAGGAGTGAATTCGATGAATTCGGTTTCCACAAAATCGTTGTAACTGATGGTCATTAGTAAACTAAAGCCCGCAGTAATAAGAAAAAGAAAATTAAGCACGACCGTAAGACGATCCACGCGAATCATATCATTAAAAACCGCACCTTCCTGCCCTACCAGAAACAAATTGCCAATAATACCCAATCCAATTCCCAGCAAACCCAGGTAGGCCACGACCTTGCGGTTAATATTCCTTACAAACACACTTTGCACCATAAGGTAAACACCAAAAAGCGAGAGAATTACCTGCGGTAGTATTCCCAGAAAATCCGTTAGTCCAATATTCACCGACATGGATGCTATTCCTCCAATCAGACCCTTTGAAACGGTTATTGATTACTCTGTTGGGAAAATTCCGCTGCCTTCCCCAACATCGGTTTTTGCGGTGAGACCTGCAATACCGTTTGTGCCTTTTTCACCCGCGATATCAGATCGACCACCGTTGCTTCGGTTTTGTTCATAAAGGTGCGGGGGAAAAATCCAATCCAGAAAATGAACAAAATAATTGCCAGCAATGTACCAATTTCCCGACCGTTGAGATCGGTCAAACTTTTATTTTCCTCATGGGTAAGCGGGCCAAACATCACCCGACGGTACATCCACAACAGATAGACGGCAGCGAAGATGATTCCGGCGGTACCCAGCACGGCAAATGTTTTGGTTACCTGAAAGGTGCCCAGCAGAATGAGGAATTCCCCGATGAAACCGTTGGTTCCGGGAAGTCCCAGCGAAGAGAGGCACACAATCAGGAACAGGGTAGCGAAAACCGGCATCACTTTACTGATGCCCCCAAAATCGGCGATTTGCCGGGTGTGGCGGCGCTCGTAAATCATTCCCACCGCCAAAAAGAGCGCCCCGGTAGAAAGCCCATGGTTCACCATTTGAATGATGCCGCCCTGGACGCTCTCCACGGTAAGGGCAAAAATTCCCAGCATGACAAACCCCAGGTGAGCCACGGAAGAGTACGCCACCAGTTTTTTAATATCGTGCTGTACCATGGCGACCCAGGCTCCGTACAGAATACCAATCGCGGCCAGAACGAAAAAGAGCGGCGTAAAGTAGGCCGTTGCTTGAGGGAACAGTGGCAGATTAAACCGCAGGAAACCATAGGTTCCCATCTTCAGCAACACCCCGGCCAGAATCACCGAACCGGCGGTGGGTGCTTCCACGTGGGCATCGGGCAACCAGGTGTGCAGGGGGAATATGGGCACCTTAATGGCAAAGGCCAGGGCAAACGCCAGGAACAGCCAGTACTGAATATTAAAGGGAATGGATAATTCGTAAATTTTAGTTAAATCGAAAGTGTAAACACCGGTGTAATTATGGTACATGAAGTAGAGGTACAGGATTGCCGCCAGCATCAGCACCGAACCGACCATGGTGTAAAGGACGAACTTCACAGCGGCGTAAATCCGGCGCGGCCCGCCCCACACCCCGATGAGCAGATACATGGGGATTAACATCACTTCCCAGAAAACATAGAAGAGCAACAAATCCAGCGAAATAAACACCCCCAGCATGCCGGTTTCCAGAAAGAGCATAGCAATCATGTATTCCTTTACCCGGGTGGTAATGGCACTGTAGGAAGAGAGAATCGCCAGCGGCATGATGAAGGTGGTCAGCATGAACAACAAAATGCTGATTCCGTCCACACCGGTGTGAAATTGCGCTTCTATGGTGGGAATCCAGCTTTTGACCGTTTCGAATTGCATTCCGCTTTTGGAACCGTCGAAGTAGTAGAAAATGGGGAGCGAGAGCAAAAACGTCACCAGGCTCACCAGAAAAGCCCAGGCTTTGATTAACTTCTCTTCGCTCCGCGGAATCATCAGCAACACAATCACGCCAAGTAGCGGAAGAAATGTGACAATATTCAGTAACGATGCCAGATTCATCATCTATGTTCTCCAATACCTAAATTCTCGATTCATTTCCCAATTACGGTTGCTCACCATTTAAAAGAGCAAATAATATCCCAGAATGATGATGGCACCCAGCACCAGGAACGCAGCATAATGCTGCACATAACCGGTCTGGATGCGGCGGTAGATTAATCCGATTAAAATGGCGATTTTCCCCAGCAGATTAACCAGTCCATCGATTAGCACGGCATCCACAAAACGCCACAGCCAGTGGCTAAAGTTGATGATGGGCTGGTAAATCAGGGCGTTGTAAATTTCATCCACATAATATTTATTGTAGAGCAGGCGGTAGATGCCTTTGAACCGTTCCGCCATTCGTACCGGGCTGATGATTACTTTGATGTACATCAGATAGGCCAAATAGATGCCTCCCAGTGCCAGCAGTACGGAAATTCCCATCAGGGTATATTCCAGTGAATGGGATACGTGGGCAAAGTGGAGATGCTCTTCCGCAGCAGCAAACACGGGGGAAAGGAAATGTTCGAAATGATTATGGCCGCCCAGCAGTTCGGGGATGCCCACCCAGCCGCCAACGAATGCCAGCACCGCCAGTGCCATCAGAGGGATGGTCATTACCGGAGGCGATTCGTGGATGTGCTTCTCCACTTCCGGCTCCACCCGCGATTCCCCGAAAAATGTAACAAACACCAGGCGGGACATGTAGAAGGCGGTGATAAAGGCACCCAGCGCTCCCAACAGCCACACAATCGGGCTGTAAGCAAATGCTTTGGCCAGAATTTCGTCCTTGGAGAAGAAACCACTGAACGGAGGGATTCCACTAATTGCCAGCCAGGCTACCATAAAGGTGATTGCGGTAATTTTGATTTTGGGATACAGCCCGCCCATTTTGCGAATATCGGTATTGTTTGCCAGGGCGTGCATCACCGAACCCGCTCCCAAAAAGAGCAGGGCTTTGAAGAAAGCGTGGGTCATCAAGTGGAAAATGCCCGCAGCATAGGCTCCCACCCCCACACCAATAAACATGTATCCTAACTGGCTGATGGTACTATAGGCCAGCACCCGTTTAATATCGTTATTAACCAGCGCCATGGTGGCAGCAAACAGGGCGGTAAAGGTTCCCACGGCTGTGACCACCAGCATGGCGGTGTGCGAGAGGCTGAAGATGGGACTAAACCGCGCTACCATGTACACACCGGCGGTTACCATGGTGGCCGCATGGATGAGGGCACTCACAGGAGTGGGACCTTCCATGGCGTCGGGCAACCAGATGTAAAGAGGAAACTGGGCACTTTTCCCGGTAGCTCCCACAAACAGGAGCAGTGCGGCAGCCGTGAGCACACCCGCCGAAAGCAGTTTATCCGTCTGGGAAAAAATGTCGTGGTAAGAGATGGTGCCCAGGGTAGCAAAGATGAGCATGATGCCCAGGGCAAATCCGAAATCGCCCACCCGGTTGGTGATGAACGCTTTCATCCCGGCTTTTGCCGCCGATGGTTTCTGGTACCAGAATCCAATCAGCAAATAGGAACACAAACCGACACCTTCCCAGCCCAGGTACAACAGCAACAAGTTATTGCCCATCACCAGCATGAGCATGGAGAAGATAAACAGATTCAAGTAGGAAAAATAGCGAGCTACTCCGGGATCTCCGTGCATGTAACCGATGGAATACAGATGAATGAGAAAACCGACCCCTGTCACCACCAGCATCATCACAATGGAAAGCTGATCGACCAGTACACCAAACGGTGCTTTAAAATGCCCGGCCTGAATCCAGGTGAACAAATTCCCGTCGAACACTTCCCCATGCAGCACCCGCACAAAGGCAACCACCGAAAGGATAAAACTGGTCAGCACCGTTGCATTGGCGATTAGCCCCGCTTTCTCTTTCAGTGCTTTGCCAAACACACCATTTACAACCGCACCGAACAGGGGTAAAAAAGGAATGTACCAGATAAAGCTACCCATCTATTTCTACTCCGGTTTTATTTCTCACAAACGTTTTGCCACCGAACATTGACTTCCCAACCCGTGATTACCACTTCAACAACTTGATTTCGTCCACGTGCACCGTTTCGCGGATGCGGTAAATGGCCACGATAATCGCCAGTCCCACAGCCACTTCCGCCGCCGCCACTACCATCACCATAAACACAAAAATTTGCCCTTCGATGTTGTTCAAGTAATTGGAAAATGCCACAAAGACCAGATTAGCGGCGTTTAACATCAATTCAATGGACATAAAGATGACAATGGCATTGCGGCGAATCACCACGCCCAGCACACCCAGCGAAAAGAGGATAGCACTTAACACCAGAAAATAGGATACAGGAACTTCAATCATCGTTTTATCTCCAGCCCCTTCTAATCTTTTTCCACCGTTAATTTACGTTTCGAGAGATACAGCGCCCCCAGCATTGCCACCAGCAGCAGAATGGAAGTAATTTCGAACGGCAAAACGTAGGTGCTGAAAAGCGCCTTCCCCAGATGCTCTACCGTGCCCACGCTGGTTTCCCGGACAAAAGCTGTGCGATACCCGTGGAACACGATATGTCCCAGTTCCAGAAAAAGTACCACCACCAGCGGCAATCCGATGTAAATCATATAGCGGAAAGCACCCGGGGCACGGGTCTCGGTTTTCAGGTTAAGCAACATCACCACAAACAGGAACAGCACCATGATGGCACCTGCATACACTGCTATGTGAACCACAGCAATGAAATGTGCCAGCAACAGGACGTAAATCCCCGCCAGGGAGAAAAACGTGACCACTAAAAACATGGCACTGTACACGGGATTGCGATGAGCAATCACCATCACGGCGGAAAGCACGGCTATAACCGCAAATGTAAAAAATAAAATCATGTGCAACATTGGGCGAATCCTTTGCTTAAATCTCCGACATTCTTTAAAAACATCCTATTAGAACCAAGGAGCGCTATGCCCAGATGGCCAT